>DAOVAK010000812.1 GCA_030671095.1 Deltaproteobacteria bacterium
CACAACCACGATAATAATCCACCCGACGGCAGCAACTGGGAGAACCTCTGCATCTATTGCCATGAGAATGAGCACAGGCGTTACCTGGACCATTTGGCTGGGGGTGGTGTGCAAATGGGCGAGGAAAAGAAAGAGACTGGCATCCAGAAACCCTTTGCCGGCCTCAAAGATCTGCTGAAAACCAAGAAAACCTAAAAGAAGGCAGTTTAGGGTGTGACCCCGGTTCCTGCTAGCATTTATAGGGATAAAAGTGGTGATAGCAATACGCCCCTGGATCTCCCCATTGTTGATCAACATCCGCAACACACTGTCCGATCATACTCTTAGATACCTCTTCGTAATCAGGGCGTTCTTCTTCTTTCTTTTTACACTCCATGCATATGGCTTGATCATCATAGACAGATAGAATCCTTTGATCCTTTATATCAGGTTCTTATTGCACCTTGCGCACTTGGTTGCACGAGAAATCCTTTCCTCCCAATTATCCTTCATCTTGCATCAACTCCTCCCAATAGACAAATGAAAGACCAAATTTCTATAAAGCGATTTCGAGAAATGGCCACCATGAAATTATTTAAACGGCCTGAGGGATAAAGGATTCAGATCAGACCTGCCGCGGACATGATGTCGGGGACCACTTCTTCTTTCCCGATCGCCATAATATGGACGCCATGACACATCTTCTCGTCACGTATTCTTTTTATCATTCGGCCCGCAATCTGCACGCCCTTTTCCAATTTCCTCCCTTTGGGCGCCGCGTCCATCTCATCGATGAGCTCTTGGGGCACAAAGACACCCGCCACGTTCTTATTCATGAACCTGGCCATCGGCGCGGAGGTGAGCAATATAATACCGGCTAAGATTTTCACCGGAAATTGACTCGCATAATCCATGAATTTTTTGAAATTCTCCAGGTCATATACGGCCTGGGTCTGGATAAATTCTGCACCCGCTTCGATCTTTTTTTCAAACTTGATGAGCTGGGGTTCAATAGGATTAGCTTCTGGCGTCACAATGGCACCAGCGCAAAAGGAGATCGCGCCGTTAAGCTTGTTGTCACCCAGGTCATTCCCCTTTTCCATCAATCGAATAGTGGCCAAGAGCTGACTGGAATCCAAGTCAAAGACCCCCTTTGCCTCTTTATGATCCCCCAAAACGACAGAGTCCCCTGTCAAACAGAGCACGTTGTTAACCCCACGGCTGTGGGCAAAGAGAAGATCTGCCTGCAGGGCCAACCGATTCCGGTCTCGACAGGTCATCTGCAGAATAGGCTCCCCACCCGTCTCTTTCACAAGCAAGGCCCCTCCAAGAGAAGGGAACCTCATCACCGAGCTCTGGTGGTCGGTAATGTTCATGCCGTCCACCTTATCCCTCAGAAGTTCCACGTGGTGTTTCATCGTCTCCAGATTAGTTCCTTTGGGGGGTGCCACCTCAGAGGTGACCACAAATTTTCCCGATTCCAAGGCCTCTTTAAATGCGGAAATCATGCTTCAAACCCTCTCATTTGAAAAGTCGATTTAGGAATTGAGGAATTGTGAATTAGGGAATTCCTAAATCCCTAAATTCCTCAATCATCTTAAACTTTAGGCACTT
>DAOVAK010000388.1 GCA_030671095.1 Deltaproteobacteria bacterium
ACCTGGGTGGATGGTCACTTCATCAAATTGGACAAAGTGGTTGACGAATACAACGAGGTCTATTTCAAGCCGGCCAAGAAAATGCTGGATGACCTTTACGCCAAAGGGCTTCTGGACAAAACAAGGTTTTTTGATGAACGCCTGGAAATAGAGTATTACGAACTCTGGCACCATGAAGGCCGAAGGGCCCGAATGGGTGCGGCCATGATGGCGCCGGATTATTCTTGGTGGCACGGTTTTTACGAATGCAAGAAACGATATAACAATTATATGGAAGAAGCACGGGATCTGATCCAGCACAATAAGAAAGCCTATAAGGCCACAGATTTCCCCAATGCCACCGGGAACACCACCAAGCCGGCGGCGGTCTTCGGGCAGACCAAATAGGAACTTCCCACAGTGAAGCACCCTCTCAAGGGGGCCCCGTCCTCTCCTGGTGAAGGGCGGGGACCCTCCATTCATGGGTCAAGCGTTGCATGGGCTATGCAAACAGGTATACCCTCATAGCAGGCTCTGGAATGTCTCTCCATAGAAAGTCCTGTCTGAACGGCCACTGGGTCATTTTTGTCGTTATCGCACTCGCCTCATGTTTGACCCTTCTGCGTGAGCCCCCGGCCCAAGCCACCACTGAGTTTACTTGCGAAACAGGCTAGTCCTGTGGGACTTGCCATAAGGACCCTCAAGGCGGGAGCACGTTTACGTTAGAGGGCGAAAGATTCCGGGCTGCCGGATACGTCATGGATGAGGACAGTGCCCCGTCGCTCTGGAAAACGGTCTTTCGTTTTTCAATGGGGTTCCTTTTGCCGAAACAGATATTTGTCAAGAACTGTGATGTTAGGTGTTACAGTCGATACCGTGGTTAACTGGGATGGGAGGGGAATTAGCCCAACCAAACAGAATCTTGAGAAGGTCGAGGTGGTGTTGGCGAAGTTGGGGTCACATGAGATTCAAATGGCCTCGGGATTAGATTCTAAAACCATATCACAAAAATCTCGGGACTGGCAGGAACGCAGATCTATAGCAGAGATCGTAACTCCAGGCCAATTAACCCTACAACGCAACTTAATTGATATTGCCCAGTTCGCGTAACCTTCTTCGCCGATGAGATAGACAGGCCTGGTGGTTTTTATTTTGGATCCAAAGAATCAACCCAATGCTGGATTCAAGATCGTATTTTCGTAACGGCAATACCAGCCGGAACAGAATTCTAAGCTGCGACAGCGTAACAGATGGTGCTTTTTTTCCCCAACCTAATCTTCAGGTGCCAGAGGAAGAAGTAGGCGAGCATACATGTGATCATGTGGTGATGCCAACCCATGAATTTTCTGACTTCGTAATGGTCCATGCCTAGCTCACTTTTGGTCTCCTCAAAGCACTGCTCAATAGCCCAGCGCAGCCCACTGAGCCACACGAGCGATTTCAGCCGCGTGCTCACAGGAGCATTGCTGATAAAGTAGGAGTATTTGGGGTTGTCCTCAACGGTTCGCCGGATGAGCAACCATAGCATTTGTTGAGGAAGGCCGGAATTCGACAGGATGACTTGACGCCTGGTGAATTCATAGACGATCGGTCCTTTGGTGCCTTCGGACACTTGTCGGCGATACCAGAAGTAGTCGTTGATGTTTTTGCCCAAGGTAGAAACGGCGATCGGTTTGTGTTGCGTGTCGGTAAGCACAGTTTTGGTCCGGATTTCACCGCCATATTTGTATTGTTTTTCTATAGTCACTGGCCGCCGGAGCCAGCAAAGGGTTTTTTCCGGAACCGATACGAAGTAGGTGACGTCGGCCAATGATTCAACAGCTTTGATAAACTCCGGGCTCGTGCCGTATATCGAGTCGCCGAGTACGTACTTAAATGGCAGCGCCTGCTGTTGAGCAATGCCGGTTAGCATGTCAACTGCCAGTTGCGGTTTGCTTTTAAACTCGACGTCTTGCGGTAGTTTGCATTTCTTACGCCGCTTTCGGTGGGCCTCGGAGAACCATTTTTCGGGAATAAACAGCCGCTTGTCGACAAACGCGTATCCACGCTCAGAGGCATAGGCAGCAAAGACGCCAACCTGGCAATTGTCAACCTTGCCGATGGTTCCGCAGTATTGCTTGGCAACACCGATGGAGTCATCGCCTTTTTTCACAAAACCTGTTTCGTCGAAGATGAGGGCACCGTCGGGACTGCCGAGGTCTTCGTTGACAAGCCTACGATACTTGCTCATGATGTTCTCGTCGTCCCACGGCGCATCGCTGATAAAGCGCTGCATTGCCCTTACTTTTCCGTTTTCAACGGCAAGGGCAATCGGTTCGATAGATTTGCGTTCAATTTGGCTGAATTGCCCGACCATGTACTTGTAGAAGTGTCCTCGGGATTCGCTACGGCAGAAACAGTCGCTGAACTGTTCGTGGAACCCAGTGAGTTCGTTAATGAAACCCTTGACATCGCCCTTTTCCAAATCAAACTTTGGTACTGCGTAGAGGTACTCGTCTTTTCGAGAAATGGGTAACATGGCCTGCCTCCTTTCTTTGGGTTGTTGCGTAGTATGGCAGGCCGAAAACCAAAAATCAAGCGTTAAATTGTGCTAACTTGCGTTGTAGGGTTAAAATATCGGCGTGATTTAGGGGCTTGAGGTTTTTTACCGGAACACAGTAGATGCAGCGAAGATTGCATCGGTCTGTCACAGAGACCCTCAGGTAGGTGATTCTGCGGTTATAGTGGTCTACGTTTGGGGCCATAAGGGTATTTTAGATGCCTTGCTCTTGGGATTCGGGGTGCTCCATCTCCCGCAAGGCGATTATTAGAACCAAGATAGGGAATAACCAGCTATTCCTACTTATTGACTATGAAAATACTATGCCAAATTAGGCACTAGTGACGTTTTCCCTTGATTGACAGATAGTTAGCTCAGCACGTGCGAAAAACCAACATTAGAATATGGGGCATTTCAGGTCATACAGTGGGAAAAGAAATGCCAATTTCGAGCACTTAAAGAAACAGAGGCAATTCAGATGGAATGAGGAATGGTAGGAAGGGCTGAAAGGCGACTCGGTCTTATTACAGACGGCCACTGTGCAGGAGACAGGGTACAATATCTTGTAGGCCTGACCTGCAAGGAGGAATTATACGTTCTTGCCATCATCAAACCCACTGAAAATATTACGATTTCATAAGCACATCAAACCCTACCCGTCCTGTGAGAAACGGGGGTCTCGGTATTCAGTTCATGGTGTGTCCAGATTGAGGACGTATAGTAGAACGCCAAGGTTCACTTCTTCAATTTCTTGCAAATATAGATACGAAGAGGACAGTGGCAAAAGTGTGTGTGCCCATAAGGCATTGAAAATTGGCACTCAAGGGGGTCTTCTTCCAAGCACTCCAGAAACGATTCTATTCCAATATCTTCCGCGTTACAAAGAACCTCAAATTGGGACTTGTAACATTGGAAATCCTTCGGGCATTTGAAGTGACTAATAATCTCTTCTATTTCTTTCCTGTCGGGCGCATCTCCGCTTTTTCCCATGATGACTGTCTCCTTGCCTGCTTTCATACAAAAGGTTGATGCCTCCTAGAACCCGCAGTCTAAATGAGGGCTTCCGGAAGGCATACAAAGGACGAGTGGATGGGCTCAGCGGGGAGGAGGTAATACTTCCCGTTATGAGAGTATGGGTTTATACCCCTTCGAGCCCATCCACTTAGCCCTAGCATCATCATGGTTTATGAAGTTCACGAGGACGAAGGAGCAAAGAGTAAGGCCGGGGGAGGCCTTGTTGGGGTTTGCGCCAAGCTTTTCTGGGTGGTTTGTTGGGAGGCAAGGCCTTTCCCCGACCTTTAATTCATAGTACTTTAGTATGAAATAAGCTGAAAGGCAACCCCAAAAATGCAAAAAGCTGAAATAAAATATTCACATGCCTGACCCGATCTCGTC
>DAOVAK010000041.1 GCA_030671095.1 Deltaproteobacteria bacterium
TAATCATAAGTTTTTAGGCTTCCGAATATTCCACAATCATCAGAAGTTGAAAATCTCAGGTCAAAAGTGTCAACCACAAGATATGGGAAGAATGGAAAGAGATTTCTCATGAAAGTGAAGCCTCCCCGCGGCAACCCGCGGGGCATCCTGATAAGGATGGCGGAACTCTCCATAGCCATTAGCCCTCCTTCGCTAAAGCTTCGGAGGGCTCTCCTCGCCATTCATCCCCGTGGCAAGCCACGGGGCATTCTGGCGAAGGAGAGTAAGGCCATTCCTTCTGCCCGCTTCTGACGGCACGCTTCTACCACAAATCTTGTTTGGAATATTCCTTTTCTTGACAGTTCCCATCGTATTGAAGAGACTAGCCAGGTCAACACCAAAAACGACGTAGCCCAGCTGTACCTGATACATAATGCGTTAGCTCAGTTCCCTGAACCAGGGAACCCCACTACCATTCAGGAACTTCCTAAATAAATGGACGAAATAGGGAAATAATTAGCCGGGATTAAATTGGGAGGTATTGTGTGATGGAATAGGGTCGCTTCTCTCCTACTGACAAATACCCTAAAAACAAGACGCACGTTCTCACGCGACTTATTAACCTGTTCTTGAAGTTATCTGATTTAGGATCCTTGGCGAGACCGATAGTTAATGGAAAAGCGAGGGATCAAAGTGAGGTGAGGTGCTTTACGGCCTGATAGAGCTCTTTTGCAGAATAAGAACTCCTCACAAACGGCCCACTGGCCACTTCAGAAAAACCCATCTTGAGCGCGGTCTCCCTCCAGTTCTCAAATTCATCCGGATGAATAAAGCGTTCAACTTCTAAGTGTTCCGCTGTGGGCTGAAGATATTGACCCAGAGTCAGGATGCTGCAACCCGCGTCAAGAAGGTCACGCAGCGTTTCTTCCACTTCTTCGGGAAACTCTCCTAGGCCGAGCATGAGACCTGATTTAGTTGGAATGGTGGGGTCGTGCTGTTTAGCCTGGTTTAACAATTCAAGGGAGCGATGGTAGTTGGCCTCTGGCCGAACCACAGGATAAAGACGTTGCACGGTTTCAAGATTGTGGTTCAAAACATCGGGATGGCCCTCAAAGACCGTCCGAAGCGCCTCCCTATTCCCCTGAAAATCCGGTATCAAAACCTCCACAAGTGCATGGGGTATTTTTTTGCGGATCTCTTGAATCGTTTTTTTAAAAAAAATGGCTCCTCCGTCAGGGAGATCATCCCGGGTGACAGAGGTGATGACCACATAGCTCAATCCCATGCTCTGTGCAGCTTCCGCCACCCTGGCCGGTTCTTTGGGATCGGGCGAGCCTGACGGCCCATGTGCCACCGCGCAGAAACGGCATTTGCGCGTACAACGGGGCCCCATAATCAGGAAGGTAGAAGTCCGTCGGGAAAAGCATTCCCAGATGTTGGGACATTTCGCTTCCTCGCAAACTGTGTGAAGCCGCCTTTTCTTCAGCAGAGCCCTAACGCTTTCATATGTTGGTCCCGTTGGAAGACTCCGCTTTAGCCAGGGGGGTTTTCGGGTGTGCACTTTCGCTTCTTGATGCTGAATGATCATGGCCTCTTGACGTATTATAAGGGCAAAAACTCAACGGATGTGTCAAGTTTTTGTGATACTGAATGCTTGATGCTCGATTCCGGATGGATCTAGAAAGGAACCTTCCTCCGTATTGTGTATCTTCTCCTGGCCTCCAGCTTGTAAAAGATCCTGCAATTCTGACAGGTTTTTCATAACCAGCTCTACCCCGAAGACCGCCTCGAAGTGACGTTTTGTGGCCTCCCGCACTTGATGCATGGATACTTTACGTGAGAGTTCCCGCTCCATGGATGTCATCCCTATATCCTGAAGACCGCAGGGATTTATCCAGCCAAAGGTCTCCAGTGAGAGATTGACGTTAAATGCAATGCCATGGAAGCAAATTCCCCGGCGAATAGCGATTCCGATACTCCCCAGTTTATTATCCCCGACCCACACTCCCCTGTTAATGGGATTCCTCTCAGCCCTAATTCCCCAGTCTCCAGCGACCCGAATCATGACTTCTTCAAGATTTTCAACATAATTAGCCACCGTCAGCCTGGCAACTCGCAGATCAATGATGGGATACATAACGAGCTGACCGGGTCCGTGGTAGGTAATGTTTCCGCCCCGCTCCACTTGAATCACGGGAATTCCTGCTTTTTCCAGGAAATCCATAGATACCCTCAGGTTGTTCAATCCGCCCTTGCGACCAAGGGTGAAAACAGGGGGGTGCTCCAATAATAAGATAATATTCGTGTTAATAATTCTATCTTTTCTTGCGGCTACAAGGTTACTCTGCAGATCCCATGCTTCGCTGTACTCTGTGGCAGGAAGCTGAATACAGAGCCATCTTTTGTTCTGAAATATGGCATCTTTCATCTTAACTCAGGAAAAAAAACCTTTTCGCATTCCTTTGGTGCAAGCCTGAGCCGTTTGAGCCCTATCTCAGCAACCTGCGAGATGGGATCATACATCTGTGAGATAGGAGGATTGTAGGAAAGCTCGGCATCCATAAGGTCGTAAAGGGTCATACCGCCGTGTATGGCCAGGGCAAAGACGTTAATTCTCCAAGCAGCGCCTTCTTCACCCACAGCCTGCGCACCCAGAATCTTACCATCCTTCACATCGACAATGACCCTCAGGTTTATCTCTTTTGTATCAGGCATGTAATGGGGTTTTATCTCTCGTTTGGTGGAAATGGCCTTGGCATCATAGCCCAGACTTTTTGCAGTCTCTAAAGTGTATCCGGTTGACGCAATTTCCAAACCACCCACGAAGGTGAGGAAAGTGTTGAGAGCACCAGGATAAGATGTGTTTCCTCCAGCCGCATTTATTCCCGCCGTCATCCCTTGCCGATAAGCTGATGTGGCAAGCTGCATGACGGTAGGGGTCTCATCTATGCGGGAATAGGTTTGGACAAGATCTCCAACGGCATAGACGTTTTCAACGGATGTTCCCATCCTGTTGTTCACCACGACCAATCCGTTTTCAGTCCTTGCCCCTATTATCTCAGCCAACTTGGTGTTCCCGCGCATCCCAACGGCCATGACGAATATATCACAATCGATGGTTTCACCCGCGATTTCCACTGATTCCACCTCTTGAGTACCGTTGATGCGATCAATGCCTTTACCAAAGAGAACAATTATTCCCAGTTTTTCCAGGTGCTCAACGATTATTTTCCCCATTTCTGGGTCCAGGTTACGGGGGAACGGGGGCGGCGTCCTCTTGGTCACTGCCACATCAAGTCCTAGTTTCTTTAATCCCACCGCCACCTCCAGCCCTGTGGCGCCTCCCCCTACAACTACCGCACTTTTCTTCCTCGATGATTTTGCAGCCTTAAGTAGAGCGGTGCTGTTCTCTATGTCCGATACAAAATGGACACCTTTTCCCAAGAGACTACTTGCGCCAGGGATCGGCAGATTTATGGGGGATGCACCGGTTGCAAGTATCATTGAATCGTATCTGATTTCTTTTTCATCTGAAGTGGCAAGGTCCACAGCCCTCACTATTTTTTTGACCTTATCAATAGAGACAGCCTCATGATGAAGAATTTTGGTCAACTTGTTTTTTATTTCAGGGACATCGTACATTAGTGCCTCGAAGTCCTTGACCACCCCCTCGATTACAAAGGGAAGGCCGCAGGGGGAGAACTGATCGAAGTCCCTCTTCTCAATAATTGTTACATGGCATTTGCGGTTATAGCTAAGGGCGCTCTTTGAGGCATAAAGCCCACTTGCACCAAGGCCAACGATCACTATTTCCAGGGGTTGATTATCGGTCATGTGATAGTTTTCCAGATAAAGATTTTGGGCCCATCAATTCCAGTATTTCATCCCGCAAGGCATGGCTTCCGCGCCGCTGTTACCTCATCCAGCCTCTTTACTTTGCAGTTTTTTGGTGCTTCATGCAGCAAGTCTGGGTTTTCTTTAGCCTCATTTGCAATGGCTTTGAATGCTTCGATAAACTGATCGAGATCCTCTTTGGACTCTGTCTCCGTGGGTTCGATCATGATTGCACCTTCTACGACCAGCGGAAAATAAACGGTGGGCGGATGAAATCCGTAATCCATAAGTCGCTTGGCCATATCCAGAGTCAATACTTTGGCAGGCCGTTGATGTTTATCGGAAAAGACGCATTCATGCATGCAAGGTCTATCGTAGGGAAGATCCAATGTGCCTTTTAACATTTCCTTGATATAATTTGCGTTCAAAACAGCAAGCCGGCTGGCCTTTTTTAGATTCTTTGGCCCCATGCTACGAATATAACAGTAGGCCTTTATGATGACACCAACATTTCCATGAAAGGCCTGCAGTTTGCCCACAGATTGGGGATAATTTTCCGAAAGGGCATATTTTCCGTTTTCTACCACCACGCGGGGTACAGGCAGAAATGGCTCAAGATGCTTTTTGACACAGACAGGACCTGAACCGGGACCTCCTCCCCCGTGAGGGGTCGAAAAGGTCTTGTGGAGGTTCAGGTGTATTATGTCAATCCCGGTTTTACCCATTTGCACTATACCCATGACGGCATTCATGTTTGCGCCGTCACAATAGACCAGCCCGCCCCTGGAGTGGACGATTTCGGCTATTTCCTGGATATTTTCCTCAAAAAGCCCCAGTGTGTTCGGGTTGGTTACCATGATCCCGGCTGTCTCTTCGTCCATGACTTCGGCGATGGCCTCCACGGGTAGGATTCCCTGTTCATTGGATCTTGC
Source organism: Deltaproteobacteria bacterium (assembly GCA_030671095.1). Next base: position 4,746 of record DAOVAK010000041.1, read on the forward strand.
AAGTACGGGACGGTAACCGCAGAGGGCTACACTGGCAGGGTTTGTCCCGTGTGCAGTATCCGGGACAATGATCTTTGAACGCAACACCCCCTTACTTCTGTGGTAGGCGTGAATAAGAAGCATGCCGGTTAGCTCTCCGTGGGCCCCTGCAGCAGGCTGAAGGGTGGTGGCATCCATGCCGGTGATTTCCGCAAGATATTGCTCGAGTTCAAACATCAGCCTGAGCACCCCCTGGGACAGACTGGCTGGAAGCAGGGGATGAGCCCCGCTAAATCCTGGAAGGTTTGCTTGTCTTTCGTTGCTCTTTGGACTGTACTTCATGGTGCATGACCCTAATGGGTACATCCCTGTATCCACACCGAAATTCCATTGGGAGAGTCGTGTGTAATGGCGTACCACGTCCACCTCGCTCAAATCCGGGAAGTCAGGGCCCTCGCCCGTAAGTTCAGGGGACAGAGGGGAGGATTCAACGTCGCGGCGGGGAAGGGAAAATCCGCATCTCCCCTTTCTCCCTTTTTCCCAAAGCAGCGGCTCATTAAGTATCAGACCCGTGGTCCCTAAAGATTCTCTCATGATTTAACCTCCCTGACCAGGCTATCCATGTCCTCCTTGGACCTGGTTTCGGTTACACACAAAAGGTAATGGTTGACAAGTTCAGGGTAGTAGGGAGCCAGAGAAAGGCCTGCTATTATCTTTTTCTCCAGAAGGCGCCCGTAATTGACCTCAAAGCCTTTGGGAAATTCCACAACGAATTCATTGAATGTGGGGCTGTCAAAGCTTATGGTAAATCCCGCCTTTTTCAGCTCATTTTTAAGATATTCGGCCTTGTCATGGTTGAGACGGGCGAGTTCCCGTATACCGGTACCCCCGAGAGAGGCCATATACGTTGCGGCCGCCAGAGCACAGAGGCTATTGTTGGTGCAAATGTTGGAAGTCGCTTTTTCTCGGCGAATATGCTGCTCCCTGGTAGCGAGCGTCAGAACAAAGCCTCTTTTGCCATCCAGGTCTTTGGTTTGGCCAACCAGACGACCGGGCAAGCTGCGCATGTAAATCTTGCGGCTTGCGAGTATCCCGAGTTCCGGTCCGCCGAACGAACGGGGAATACCGAGGCTCTGACCTTCCCCGCATACAACGTCGGCGCCCTGACTTCCGGGATTTTTTAGAAGCCCGTAAGAAAGGGCTTCCGTAAAGGAAGCGATAAAAAGGGCCTCTTTATCATGAGCCCTTTCCCCAATGGCCTGTAAATCCTCAACGCATCCGAAAAAATTGGGTGACTGCACCGCAACGGCTGCAAGATCCTCCATTTCATCAAATCCAGTAAGATCGGTCACACCGCTTTTGAGATAGCCAAGTTCCACAACCTCATAACCGGTGGGTTCAAAATAGGTTCGAACCACCCGACGATATAGAGGATGAATAAGGCTTGAAACGGCGACTTTACTTCGTTTGGTCACACGGATGGCCATAAGCAGTGATTCGGCCAGGGCCGTAGCACCGTCGTAATGTGATGCAGTTGCTATTTCCATGCCCAGGAGCTGGGCGGCAAGCGTCTGATACTCATAAATCGCTTGGAGTGTTCCCTGGCTCATTTCGGGCTGGTAAGGGGTATAAGATGTTACAAACTCTGAGCGACTTAAGAGGTAAAGTACCGAAGCAGGAATAAAATGTTCATAACTCCCTGCTCCCATGAACACTTTGTATTCCGGGGAGACGGCCATGCTGTCGGAAAGAGCCTGCATATGCTCGTTCAATTCCCACTCGGTCATCGCCTCTGGCAGGTTGAGGTCGCCCTTGCAACGGCAATCTTCAGGGACTGTGGAAAAAAGGCCGTCAAGGTCGTCAACTCCCACAGCCTGAAGCATTGAAGCAATATCTTCACTGGTATGGGGTAAGTAAAGCATTTACTCTTCTCCTTTCAGCTTTTCCAGGCAGGCGGCACTGGTCATGAGCGTCTCCATTTCAGATAGATCATTGGGATTGACCACAACCATCCATCCATCTTTGTATGGGCTTTTGTTTATCAGCTGAGGTGATTCTTCAAGGTCCGTGTTTACATCAACAATTTCTCCGCCCACCGGCATGTAACATTCGCAAACAGCTTTTACTGATTCCACGGTTGCGAATTCTTCCCCCTTTTTAAAGGCATCACCCACCTGGGGAAGTTCCACAAAAACAATGTCTGAGAGCTGATCCTGGGCATAATCGTCAAGACCAACCGTTACCTTATCGCCCTCAAGCCGGGCCCATTCATGATCTTCTGTATACCGAACATCATCGGGTAAATTTAATTCACTGATTTCTTTCACTGCCATTTCTCCTTTTTCTAAATTAATGATCAGTATTTCTAAAAATTTCAGCAAAAAGATCTGGAAAACTATCACATGCCACATATAAATGCAAATACCACATTCTAATTTCTACAAAATGTGGATTCAGAATGTTTGAAGATGAGTGGGGAAGTTGACGAAACTCCTTAAGACTGATAGTATTCAGTGCTTTTTATGATTCCACCTCCTGTTAAAGTAATTTTGATTTGCTCACTTGCTTCTGTACAGGAGGGTTCTCTAATCCAGCCCTCGATAGTGTAACCCTTTGATATCTTAATATATAACCTCTGGGACCGTTCGAGATAATTCTTGCCCAAGTGGCCTCAGGAGAGCGCCTGATTGGCGAGCATCCGGGCTGAAAGGGGCTTGGGCTGAGAAGGTCCGATCCGTATGCGCACAGTTTTTGCAGTCAAACGACTCATTATCCGCCTGTTCGGCGGAGCGGCTGCGGCGGCAGCAGGTTTTGAGCTTCACCCTCTGGGGTGAAAAGAAGAAACGGAGATGATCGATGAGCCAACTTAAACGAACCATTTTCTATGAACGGCACGTGGCCCTGGGCGCCAAGATGGTGGAATTCAGCGGCTGGGAGATGCCCGTTTTCTACCCCACCGGCATCGTGGAGGAGCACCTCGCCACCCGCAAGGGGGCAGGCCTTTTTGACGTCTCCCACATGGGCCGTTTCATCGTGCGGGGTGCAGGGGCACTGAAATTTCTTCAGCACGTCTTGAGCAACAACGCTGAAGCCCTCGACATAACAACGACGGGGGCTCAGTACACGCTCATCCCCAACGAAACGGGCGGGGCTGTGGACGACGCGTATCTCTACCGCTTTGTGAAAGAGGAATATTTGCTGGTGGTCAACGCCGCAAATCGTGAGAAGGACTGGAATCACCTCCAGTCGGTTCTAGGGGATTTCGACGACGTTGAGCTGGTGGACCACACCGAAGACATCGCCATGCTTGCGCTGCAGGGGCCGAAGTCGCGCGATCTGCTGGAAGAGATCATCGAGGTCGGTCCGCTCCCAGAGCCGACGCGAAATGCCGTAAGCATCGTCTCGATCTCAGGCGTTAAGGTGAAAGTGCCCCGCACCGGCTACACGGGCGAGCCGTTGTGTTTTGAGCTCTTCGCCAACCGAGAGGACGGCCTGATGCTGTGGGACCTGATCGTAGCCAAGGGGGCGACACCCATCGGCCTTGGCGCGCGGGATACACTCCGGCTGGAAGCCTTTTTGCCTCTCTATGGCCACGAGTTGGGTGAAGACCCGGAAGGCAAGGAAATCCCCATGTTCGCCTGCCCACTTGCGAAGTTCGCTGTGAGTTTCTCGCCGCTGAAAGGGCAGTTCATCGGTCGTGCGGAGCTGGCTAGGCAGCACGAGGCGTTCAGGAGAATCGTCTCGCGCGATTACTCCCTCATCCATGACCTGCCGCGTATGATTAAACCGATCGCCGTCGCAGGGCGAGGTATCGCCCGTGAGGGGGCCAAGGTCTTCAAAGGCGACAAGCACGTCGGGTACGTCAGCAGCGGGACAATGGTCCCCATGTGGGCAGTTGAGGGCGAAGGGCTTGAGTCAGCCCAGACCAACAAACATCGATTGCGGTCCATCTGCCTGGGATACATCGACAGTGACATTATCGAAGAGGAGAAAGTCACCATAGACATTCGCGGTAAGGCGGTTGATGCTATGGTGGTGCCGTTCCACATGCGAAGCGATGCCCCGCCGTACGCCCGCCCAATCGTCTTTGATCACCAACTACCGGCTGAAGAACTCCCAAGCGGCGATGCACCGGGCAAGGTCCGCAGACTGCTGGAAAAGACCGTGGAGAACACAGTTTGGCGACAGCGGGAGTGCATCAACCTTATTCCTTCGGAGATCACGATTTCGCCGATGGCCCGACTCCTTTCGGTGATGGATCCGGCCTTCCGCTATGCCGAACACAAGAGGTCCAAGGCATTCTACGATGCCGAAATTTTCTATTACCAGGGCACGGAATTCATCGGCCAGGTTGAACGGATGCTTGAACAGGAAATGCAAAACTTCCTCGGCTGCGAGAATGTCGAGATACGCCTCATCAGCGGGCAGATGGCTAACACGGCCGTTTTCAGTGCGATGGTGGACTATATCAATCGGGCTGACCGCAAGGCAGAGCCGCGGCGAATTCGCCGTGCAATCACCAACCATATTGGGAAGGGGGGTCACCTGAGCGCCCAGCCGATGGGCGCGCTGAAGGACTACGTCGCCCACGACCCGCGCACAGAGCGCCCGGCCGTGGCAAACTTCCCCGTGCTGATTGACAACCCTTACAAGATCGATGTGGCGGCCACGCTGGAATTGATCGATGAATACCGGCCGGAGCTCATCATCTTTGGCAAGAGCATGGTTCTGCACAAGGAGCCTGTCACAGAGATCCGGCAATTCCTTGACGCTCAGGAGATCCACGCGGTGCTGATGTACGACATGGCGCACGTGCTCGGGCTCATCGGCCCGCACTTCCAGCAGCCCTTTACCGAGGGGGCCGACCTGGTCACCGGATCAACACACAAGACCTACTTCGGCACGCAGCGCGGTGTGGTCGGCAGCGGTTTTCAGGAGCACGAAGAGCGTTACGCGCTCTGGGAGGCCCTGCTTCGGCGCACCTTCCCCGGGTCGGTCTCCAACCACCACCTGGGCACGTTGCTGGGGCTGCTGATGGCCGCATACGAGATGAATCACTTCAAGGACGAATACCAGGCCAAGGTCATCGCAAATGCCAAGGCATTCGCTCGGGCGCTAAAGGAGTGTGGGTTGGATGTGGCTGGCGACCCGGCCATTGACTTTACCGAAACCCACCAAGTGGTGGTAGACGTGGGCTATGGCCACGGGTCGGAAATCGCGAGCCGACTTGAAGCCAACAACATCATCTGCAACTACCAAGCGAACACAGACGAAGAGGGGTTTACGGCCTCTGGGGCCCTGCGGATGGGCGTATCGGAGATGACCCGCTTCGGTATGGAAGAAGAGGATTTCAGCGCCCTGGCGGCGCTGATCCATGACGTAGTGATAAAAAATAGCAACGTTGCCGATCAGGTCAAGGGGCTCCGAGAACGATCCCGCGAACTGAAGTTCTGCTTTCGGGGCGAGCAATACACTGACCTGCTGCAGAAGCTGCATGAACTTTTTTAAGCAGCCGAAACAAGAGACTGATGCTTGATACTGGATGCCGGCTTTAAGCAGAAGTCACTACTTTGGAGTTAACGACCCGTATAAGCAGCGGGAAAAGCGCCAGCTTTTACCGTCTGCCTTCATGCGGATGTTATGCGGTTATAGATAAAATATCTTTTGTCCTTCCAACAAAACACTAGTCCGGATCCAACTTCACTTTACACCGATTACATTTTACAACGCCCCGGAAAACTTTATTGCCGCATTCAGGACAAATATAGCGGGCTTCTTCATCTTGAATCCATTTTTCAGTACCGACCTCTCGCCAATACGGAATAGCCCGTAATATAACTTTTTTGCCAACAGTCATGGGAAAATTTTCAATATGCTGACAAGGAAAGTCATCGCATTGATGACATCCGGTGTAACCTTTCTCTCTTGTGCAGGCCCTGATCTCACACTGTCGGCAATGCATAAACAGTTCATCAGATAAGCAGCCACCGCATTGAATATCTTCTATCGAAAGGTTTTCACTATTGGGAAGTTTACCGAAGCCGGGAACTTCTCCCTTGTAAAGATTCACTAACCGCTCCTTGAATTTGTGATTATTATCACGGTGTGCGATATAAATGGCACAGACTCCGCAATAAAGACCACAAGGAGAAATAAGATCCGGATTTATCTTCATAATTCTAATCCCCCAGATTTATCATTTTCTTATATTACAATATTGGAATAGGGGTCTGGTCTTGCATTATAACATCTTGTATGCAGGAACCTGAGAATTCATTCTGCAACTATCGGCAGAATAATCAATGCTAAAATGTAATAAGGCAAGACCTGACCCCGTTTCCAAATCCGGGGTGACCCCCCATCCTTTGTTACTCGAAAGAAGAGCACCTCTTCCCGAAGTGTCGGCCTTTGGGAATAGCCTTGATTGCCTCGCCCACTTCCTCAAAGGCGAAAAGGTTTTCGTCGACCGGTGGTTCGATTCCGTGAAATTCTATTGCCCTTACCATCTCCTCGAACAGGTCCCGACCGCCTACCGTGATACCCTGCAACCGGATATTTTGTGTCACTACCGGTCCAAGGTTGATCTCACCGGTAGCCCCAGAGAGCACGCCGATCAAGGCCACCATACCGTCAGGGCGTACCGCTTGAATAGATTTTTCAAGAGTGCCAGCACCGCCGACCTCAACGACTATGTCGATACCCACGCCGTCTGTGATCTTCCGCGCGGTCTTGTGCCAA
>DAOVAK010000120.1 GCA_030671095.1 Deltaproteobacteria bacterium
CTCACAGCCACCTGATGCAACGATCTACTGGGGCCCATCTGAGCAACAAATAGGGAAGACGATACACAGGACGCCTCGAACTGTGACCGTAAAGGATCACGCTAACGGGGCAAGTTGGAAGGACTGGTATTACCAAGTCAAAAAAGAGGGGTATTATGATTCTGAAATCGTTTTTATGCCTCTAAAAGCAAACGACCGCCAGATCCACTTTGAGCTCAAGCCCCTCTCCCGGCATCCTCTACACAAGACCGAATGATCCATTGGGAAAACAATTCCGCCAATGGATCTGACTTCACAACCTGAGAAGAGTGGTCCAGGAGAAATTGGAAGCGGTTCATCTGGGCCCATTATCGTTCGATCTGATTCACTAGAGATGAGGGCGTTTCTAAAAAATTCCCCCCATTGGATATTTTCGAACATCAAGAATTTTGAGCGATTACGATTCTAACAAATAGACCGGTGTTGATGTGTGTTCAAACTTTTAAGGGCAGAGTGAAAGCGTATATGCATGTAGATTAAGGAGGAGATGTAGATATGGAGGAACCAAGGGAAGTAACCATAACAATGAACGACAGATTTTTCACTATAGATTTGCCCATTGCAGACGAAAAACTCATAGCTAGTGTTTTTCTGGGATTAGCCAGATATGTAAATGAAGTCTCTCCCATAAAAGTAAGACAGTCATATGTTACGTTTTCAGGCACACAGGAGGTAATCGCCAAGCTAATTTCAAAACCTCAACAAATAGCTGAATGGGGAAAAGAAACTAAAGTGTTGATATCCGGTTTGCGCAAACGGGAATGACCTCGTGGCGAGCCTCATCCCCCACTATTCCTCCCACCTCTTTTAATCCAATAGCGACCTTCATAAATCCTGGCATGGCCTCACTCTGACCATGACACAGACGGCAGAGCGATTATAGCGATGCCAACGCTCTTGAACGTTACCAATGCACTGGATTCGGGTTCAATGATGCACAAGAATCTTTAAGGTTTGCACATCATAATGTGCATCTGTTTGGGCTGATCACTCGCGCAGTTTGGGCTAAGTATTAGGTAATTCAATACAATTTATTTTCAGCCTTTCATGGTATCATTCTTGCTGGCACATGGGGGGGATTTTACCCACCTACGGGCTAAGTCCTTCGATTCATGCGTTCGATGACAAACTTATTCAGGTTTCCCCTGCTGGGCTTACTTAATGCAAATAGCAGATACTTCATGCTACCCCATCGAGCTCCGTATAGCGAATATTTGCCTATTCTCATATTTCGTTCAATCAATCGGGCAGGTCTAAGGAATTTCGAACGCAAAAATCAGGGAGGCACTGATTGTTTTTTGTGGGCGCATTAGCCTAAGCTATACCCCTCTCCAAGGCTCGGCCGAGTGGAAGGGATGACCAACTGGACGTGAAAGGAATAATATTGACTCTGTATTCTTTTTTATGAGAAAATATAGCAAATTTAAGAAATGTAATACCAAGTTGGGTTTAGTTTTCTTGAAAAAGGAAAATCATTCATGATTAAACTCTATATGATGGACGGATCAGATGAAGGTCAGTCTTTCGACCTCAAGACTGATATCGTCTACGTGGGGCGCTCACCTGATAATCACATCCAAATGAAGGATAAATTCATTTCTCGCAAACATATTAAGATACTTAACAAAGGTGACAAATATTTTGTTGAGGACCTAAAAAGCAAAAACGGCACGTTTGTAAATGGACAACAGATACGTCCTGCTGTTGAACATGAAGTGGGAGAGGGGGTTCCCATTGTGCTTGGCATGAGTGTACTTTGTCTGGGCAAGGCATGTCTAGAGGATGTGATACCTTTTCTGGATTCCATCGATCTTTCCAAGGAGATCACTGAAAGTGAGACAATCGTGGTGCAGGACAGGCCGATGACTTCGCAGAGAAACATGGAATTGATTAACAAGGTATCCGATGCCCTCATACAATCAACAGACATCAATGAGATTTTAGAAAAGATCCTGGATGCCATTCTGGATCTTCTCAAAAGGGTGGACAGGGGAGTTATTATCCTCATTGATCCTGAAACAAAGAAAATTTCAGATGTGATCCCCAAGAGTCGAAAGCCTGACGATGCTACCCATAAGATATACAGCCGGACTATTGTTGAGCGTGTCATAAAAGAGATCAAACCGATTATGATGTTAGACACCCTTAGTGAGGATGAAGCTGATCGTTCTCACAGTATGGAATTGATGAGGGTGAGGTCTGTGATGTGTGTCCCCCTGATCAGCAGATCTCAAATCAGGGGGGTTATCTATGTGGACTCGGTGAACCGACCCCATGGATTTCGAAATGACGACCTTTCTCTTCTCACCGCCTTGAGTAGCTCGGCCGCTATTGCCATTGAGAATGCATTGCTCTATGCGAGAGAAAAGACCGGGACATTGCACTAAGCATTCTGAGAGAGATTATGAAAAGCTGCATATTTGGAGGCATTGGAAATGGGAGAGAGTAAGCAAGAGGCGGATCGGGTGATGTCGCAAGCCATCATCGAGTTCCTTATTCTTAACATCCCGATACTTGGTACTTTAAAGGATAAAGAACTGATGGTCATAGAAAAGTACCTGAACTTTATTGAGCTGACTCCTGGGGAAATTGTGTTTGAAGAGGGTGATCGAGGGGATTATGTATGTTTCGTGGTGGAGGGCTCGCTGGACGTGCTTAAGAGAGCCGAAACTGGACAGGACATCGTCATATCCACACTGTCAAAAGGACGTTCAATCGGCGAAATGTCCGTCATTGATGACCTCCCCCGCTCTGCAAGTGTGAAAGCCCGCACAAAGGCCACCCTGCTCACATTGTCAAGAGAGAACTTCGATTATATACTGGCGGAGCATGCAACGATAGGCGTCAAGATTCTCAAAGGAGTCGCCCGTCTTCTCTGCCTTAATTTACGGAAAACATCGAGCAGACTCGCTGACTATATGCTGCCGCTCGGTTAAGACGGGGGAAATATGAACAAGGGTGGTCGGCGCTCTGGAATTGAGAGAAGACGTATTTCCCATCACGAGTATGTTCCTGAAAGACGATCCGGCCATGATCGAAGAAGAGGCATTGATCGGAGAAGTGGTGATGAACGAAGAAGCGGAAGAGAGCGGAGAAGTGGTCTTGAACGGAGAAAGGGCAAGGCGCGGGAGCTGAGTACAGATCGGAGAAGCGGGATTGATCGGAGAAGTGGCGAGGACAGGAGAAGATTCGTGATGTCTTAATCTGTTCTTGATAAACATTGAGACCTTTGAAATCAGCAGAAAGGCAGGGTTAACCGCCCTGCCTTTCTTTTTTTTAGAATCCTAAATGAAATGTGAATTAGACGGTGGATTTGGGTTGGCCCTTCATAATTGACTATTTTCGTTTAACTATTTATAATGTTATTTATCTCTATTTGGTTAAACATCGTAACGGCCCCTGAATTTCATTGGCTGTATGATAAAAGGCCCTAATGAAACAGCGCCTATTTCCAAATCCGCAGTTACTACAGACTCTATTAATCGGGTTAACGCGGGATCTGACAGATCCCGCGTACTTATGCAGGGCCAAATGAAAGGAGATTTCATGAGAAAACGGGACCAGCGTCGGCGTTCCTATATCGTCAATAGGCCACTCCAATATAGATTTCTCGCCATTATCCTTATCTACTGCCTTACCATAGTGCTTTTTTTGGCCGTCTTCCTTTTCGTGCCAGATATTATTCGCATGCAGGATGAAAGCCTCAGCTTGGAAGCCCGAGCGGGTGCCGCCAATAAGATACTTACCTTGCATGCAAGAGTCTGGCCCGCAGTGATCGCCATTATCTGCGTGGCTGGATTCCATTCGTTTCGTTCCTTCCACAGGCTCATCGGCCCCCTGCACCGCTTTCGCTCGGTCTTTGAGCAGGTGGGGAGTGGGAACCTGAGCTTCACCGTGAGAATAAGGGAAAAGGACTATTTGCATCAGGAAGAGGCTGCGCTCAATGAGATGTTGGGGATGATTACTGGAAGAGTAAGAACCATACAACAGGCGGGCGCAGAGGCTTTGAAATCTCTAGGCGAGTTGGAGAGGAAAGTGAACGAAGTCCCCAACTGGAGCGAGACCCACAAAGAGGTGATGCGTCATCACCGCCTACGCTTGGAAAAACTGCTGGTTACGGCTCAATACTTCCGGGTGAGCAAAGCGGAACAAAAGGACGACGGCAGCAGTGCGTGATATTTGCGAAAAATGATATTGAAGGTCACTCAACAGAATATAACACATCCTGATTCGTTGAAATGGATGAGAAGTTCAGAATCCCAATTTCTTGGCGGCTACTCGCTTATTGAACTATTAGTCGTGATTGCCCTGCTTGTTACGTTGATTGGCGCCGGTATTCCTCTCTATACAGCCTATATCGAGAAGGCGAGAATTACCAGGGCCGCAGAAGAGATAAGCACCCTGCAGAAAGAAATTCGGATGTATAAACTGAGTAAAAAGGCCTTGCCCCGTAGGCTAAGTGACATAAGGGATGCGGATCTTGTGGACCCCTACGGCAGACCATATAGATACCACAATTTCACCAATGCAGATGAAAAGGAGAAAAGACGGAAGGACCGGTTCCTGGTGCCACTGAACACGGAGTACGACCTTTACAGCATGGGTAGAGATGGACAAAGCGAACCGCCCATTACGGCCCCAAAAAGCCATGATGACATTGTCCGGGCCAACGACGGCATATACATAGGGCCAGCTTCCGAGTTCTGATCACGTTTTGGATCATGAGAATAGCAGCCATTTTCCTTACACTCGCCATTTTGGTTTCCCTTATCGGATGTCTGTCCGGGGGGCCTGAAGGCGTTCCAACTGAACTGATCGGGGTGTGGAAGACCTCTGCCCCCAAATATAAGGACTGCTCTATTGAGTTGACCAGGGATTACATTATTTTCATAAACAGCCATTTGGGAGTTCATGTTGATACAAATTTTGTTCTAAAAATGAAACGGGTTCGAGAGAGAGGACACTTTTTGTGCACCATACGCTACGAGAATATTCGTGAGCAAAAATATAACTTTTCCTTTTATTATGACCCCGCAAAAGGCGGAGTGATAAGACTGAAAAATCAGATAGACGTGGAGTGGAAAAAGGTTAAACCTATTGCAGGCCAGGAAAGCGCCCCAATTTCTGGCTAAACGATCACCTTAGGCAGCGCTTAAGCAAGTCATACCCTTCTTTGGGCACAACGGGTCAGGAGGTCATTCATTGGCAAAACCCACATTCAACCCGGGACAAAAAGTCGAGGATTACGTCATTGAAAAGCAGATAGGAAAAGGGGGGATGGCGGAGATCTTTTTGGCGGAAGATCATGCCCTGAAGAGGAAAGTGGTCATCAAGACAATAAAGTCGCGTTACAGCGAGAGAGCGCATTTTAAGAAGCAATTCCTAAGGGAGGCAAGAATACAGGCCAATCTGGATAATCCCCATATTGTTCAGATACTCAGGATGTTCAACCATCTAGATAACCTCTGCATCGTCATGCCGCTCATAAGAGGGACGGATTTGGCCAGGGTTATAAGAAAGGCGAAGGCCATTCGCGAGAGCAAGGGCGGAAAAGGGGCCTTATCTGTTCAAAGGGCTGTTCATATTTTCCTGCAGATCCTGGAAGGGATTGGATTTGCCCACAAATATAAGATCATACACGGGGATATTAAGCCCTCTAACATCCTCTTGGATCAGCAGGGAAGAGCCAAGGTTGCCGATTTTGGCCTTGCTTTTATCGCTCGCTACGGAAAGAACAAAAAGGGAGAAATGTCACTTGTCGGCACGCCTGTCTATATGTCACCAGAGCAGATATTGGAGGAAGACGTGGACACCCGATCCGATATCTATTCCCTTGGCGTGACCTTCTTTAATATGCTAACGGCAAGTTTCCCTTCAGGAGACAGAATCAAGGCCACGGAATTGTTAGAATATCACCTGGAAGGGTCCCTTGATGAGGCCAAATTGATCTTGGATGAATTTGAGGATATTCCTCCTCATATAAAACAGGCCATATTGAACGCATTAAAAGGGGATCCCAACAACAGACATCAGAGTTGTCTTGAATTCTCTCTGGCCATAAAAGAGGACGCACCCCATGAGATGTATTCCGAACTGCTCAGGTTCAGTCTCTTGACCAAGAATAACATCACTTCATCAGAGCGATCGTATTTGGATAAGATCGCATCCAGAAAAGGGCTTGCCCCGGAAGAGGCGAAAGCCCTTGAGATTAACATGCGAAAAGAGATGGGCCTCCCCAGCCTGGACTTTACCAAAGAGTATAGAGACGCCTTCAATGATCTTTTGTTAATAGGGAGAGAAAAAGAGGATATATATTTGGATAAGTTGGAAAAGATCTATGTGAGAAAGGATAGAATCTCACCTGAGAAGGCGAGGTCCATAAGAAAGGAGATGTCATGCTAAGCAGGAACCAACGTAAACGTTACCACGTTGTGAATCGGTCGCTCCAGTATAGGTTTCTGGCCATCATCCTCACCTACAGCTTTGTGATTGTTCTTTTCTTGGCGGCCTTCTTGTTCGTACCCGACATTATACGACTGCAAGACCAATCCCTCGCTTTTCACGCCCGGGCAGATGCCGCCGACAAAATGCTCACGCTGCATGCGAGGGTTTGGCCCGCAATCCTCCTTGTCATTTGCCTGGTTGCCCTCCATTCGTTCCGTTTCTTCCACAGACTCATCGGCCCTTTGTACCGTTTCCGGCAAGTCTATGAGCAGGTGCGCAATGGAGATCTGAATTTAAAAGTAAAAATAAGGAAAAAGGACTATCTCCACGAAGATGAGGCGGCCCTCAATGACATGTTGGAGACGCTGTCTGGAAAATGGCGAAACATGCAACAGACGACCGAAGACGCCTTGAGGTCTCTGGATGCATTGGAGCAGACGGGCACGAACGCAAACAACTGGAAGGAGAGCCGTGAGGATTTGTTGCGCGTCCACCGGCACCATCTGGAAAGGCTTGCAGAAACTTCTCGATATTTCACCGTACAAAAGGAAGAACAAGGAAACGGAGAGGAGACGCCCGAAGACGAAGGGACTTGACCATGAGAAGTTCTTGTGACAGGTCGGCAAATCCCAGTTCATGCTGATAGGATAGGCACGATTTATGATTGGAAATGGCCTCCAGAAGGGTTTTTTACATAGCTCCAAGTTTTTATTTACCCGTGGTAACAGGTATGTCCACAGAGTCGGCTTGACCCTTATTGTGAGATTGGTCAAAATGGGCCGGAAAGAGGTTCTGGCAGGTTTTACCCTCGTTGAGCTGCTCACCGTGATCGCCTTGTTGGGGACAATCACTGCCATCGCAATCCCTACCTATTCAGGTTACATGAACAAGGCGAGAATCACCAAGGCCATAGCGGATAT
>DAOVAK010000309.1 GCA_030671095.1 Deltaproteobacteria bacterium
GTTGTGGATCCAGATTAAAACCGTACTCCACTCGAAGCGGCCCAACTGGAGAAAACCACCTGATTCCGCCACCGGCCCCCATCCGGAGCCCACTAACGGTGAGAGCGTCCGGGTCATCCGTAAAGACATTACCCGCATCGAAAAATACGAGGCCAATGATTCCCTGCTCCTTGAGGAAGGGGAACCTGTATTCAACATTGAACATCAGCATCTCCTCACCCCCTATGGGATCATAGGGGGGGTTAGGATCCCTGGGGGAAATGGAAAAGGCTTTATACCCGCGGACCGTATTGATGCCACCTATCCGGAACTTCTGATAGACGGGGACTGGCTCACCAGTCTCCTGAATAAAGCCTGCTCTGCCTTGGGCAACAAAAACCGTGTCCCAAAACAGGGGGAAATACCAGAGCGTTGTGGCCAAATATTTATTAAATTCTACAGTTCCCCCCAGAATGCCTCCGGCACTCTCGAAGCTGAAACTATTTACTGATCCTTTCGTGGTCAGAAAAGGCCTGTCTTTGGAGTCGCGGCTGATGCCGAGGGAGAAACTGCTGGTCACGTTTTTCCCACTCATCTTTTGTATCGATTCGGCAGCATCTTCCGCTATGTCAAGAATCTCCGCATCGTCGTAAGCGTATCTTACCCATCCCCTGGTAAATTCATCAAGGCGCAAGTAGGTCAAGGGAAATCCGACTCTCAGGCCCCCTCCAAAGCTGTCCCTCGTATACTCGTCGTACTTCCGTTCCCAGGTGTAAAAAGTGATCCCGCCGGATATGGGCCTATCAAAGAGCCATGGTTCAGTAAAATTGACATCGATATTCTGCGTACGGCTTCCAACGGTCGCTGAACCCGATAGCCTTTGACCACGACCAAAAAGGTTGTTCTGAGAGATGCTAAAATTTCCAATAACGTTCTCAAACTCACTATATCCAGCGCCAAAATTGAAGGACCCTGTGGGCTGTTCCTTTACATTGATGTCCAGGACCATAAGATCATCCTGGCTTCCCTTTTTTGTCTGCACCTCCACATCTTCGAAATAGCCGAGTCGGTAAAGATTTTGGGTGCTTTTTCCAAGGGCTGTGCCACTGAAATATTCACCTTCTATGACGCGGAGCTCACGTCGAATCACCTTATCCCTGGTTATCGTGTTGCCGGTTATGTTGATCCTTTCAAATCGGACCCTTTTCCCTTTTGATATGCGGTAAGTAATGTCCACCACATAATTTTCATCATCCGCCTTTACCACGGGGGAGACTGCAGCGTAAGCATACCCATCATCCGCATAAGCGGTACTTAGGGCCATGGTGTCCTTGCGGACCACTTCTCGACTAAAGAACTCTTCCTCCTTTATGTTGACACGCATGAGGAGTTCATCGGTCGGTCTAATGAGATCACCTTCGATTTTCACTTCATTAACCCTGTATTGAGGACCTTCCACGATTTCCATGGTGATGATCAGCCCCACATCCTTTTCATAGGAGATCTTTGGCTCCCCCACTTTCGCCTTCATGTAACCCTGGTTATGGTAAAACGAAGTGATTTTTTGGACATCAAACTCCAGCTTCTTTTTGTCCAATAGTCCCGACTTTGTGACCCAGGAAAGAAAACCCTTTTCACTGTTCTCCATAATATCCTTGAGATCATCATCATCGAATTTTGAATTTCCGACGAATTCGATCCTTCTGATATAGATCTTCCCTCCTTCTTTGATTTCATAAATCAATGAGACCTCATTTTGGGGGAGTTCTTCAATTCTCTCCTCGATTTCCACATTGTAATAACCCTTTTGATGATAATATTCCCTTAGTCTGTTGACGCTCTGTTTGATCTCACCACGGTTAAGGATGGAATACTCCTTAATTCCAACTTCTTCCTTTAGCTTTTTGTCTTTCTCCTCTTCGTTGCCCTCAAAGACGATCTGGGCAATGGAAGGTTTTTCGCGCACGTTAAAGATGACAACCTTTCCCTTCGCTCCGTCTTCTGTCTCTGCACTTACGTCCGTAAAGAATCCCAGTTTGTAGATGGCCCTCAGATCCTTATTGAGTTGCTCAGGGTCAAGCCCATCTCCTCTCTTGCTTTCAACCATGGCCAGGATGGCCGCGCTCTCAATACGCTTATTCCCTTTAACCTGAAGAGAGTCAATCTGTAAGATGCCTGTGACCTGATTGTAAATGCTCGCCGAAGCCCTTTGGGCGGCGTCGGACAATTTATCCAAATCATCCTCCACCATAAAGAGAGAAAAGGGAGGCTTTTTTCCGGTTATATCAAAAACCTTTAGGTCCATGCTGATTTTTGTTCCTATTTGCGTGAGGCTTCCCGCGATGACCCAGTCAGCACCCATGTCCTTGCCAATGGCCAGAATGTCCTTCTCTTCCATAACAGGTAGAAAGGCCGATGGATGTCTATCGATCACATCAGGACTGACCATGTTCAGTCCCTTCTTGGCCAGGCGGGCCGTGAGCATCTCCTGTAATCCCTTTCTGAGATGATCCAGCGGCTTGGGCGCATAAACTCTGAATGGCAGCACAGCCACCTTTCCCTTTTCTTCCGCGTGAACCAACACAGGCACTAACAGGCAGAAAATCATGAGAGCCGCTATCCTGGGAATCCTCATGTGCAGAAAGACCAATTCCTTATAATCCTGGTTCAATTTCCTTATGATCCTGGTTCAATCCCAGAGACTTCTTTCACAAAATCCGCCCATCCACTATCTCCATCTGCCGCGACATCTTTTCTGCAAAATGCTGATTGTGCGTCGCTATTACCAGGGCTAAGCCCTCTTCCCTGTTAAGTCGAAGCAGGAGATCCATAATTCCCTCCCCGGTAATCCTGTCCAGATTCCCCGTGGGTTCGTCAGCCAACAGTAGCTTTGGCCTCATGATCAAGGCCCTGGCGATAGCAACCCGTTGCTGCTCACCGCCCGATAGTTCCCCTATCCGGTGATGCATCCTATCTTCAAGTCCAACCTTTATGAGTATCTCCCTTGCCAATTCCATCGCTTTCCTCTTGTTAGTTCGCGCAATCAGACCGGGCATAAGCGTGTTTTCCAGGGCATTAAATTCGGGAAGAAGGTGATGAAATTGGAATACAAGCCCTATGTCCCTATTTCTTAGTCTACATAGGGCCGCTCCATCCAGTTCATTCACATCGCGGCTCTCAAATCGCACTGAGCCTTGGGTGGGCGGCTCAAGGGTACCCATGATATTGAGCAGAGTGGATTTTCCCACGCCCGAGGCCCCGGTGACGGAGAGGCTCTCCCCGGGATGGACCACAAGATCGATGCCCTTCAGGACCTCTATGAGGCGTCCACTGTGGGTAAATGACTTGTAGATGTTCACCAGTTCAATCATTGGGTGCACCCGCTCTACTCATACCTGAGCGCTTCAACAGGATTCAGCCGGGAGGCATGCCAAGATGGGTAAATGGTGGCCAGAAAAGATATCACCACGGCAGCTAGGGCCACGAGCACCACATCCCATGTTTCTACCCTGACGGGCAGGGTGGAGATGTAGTAGATGTCCGATGGTAAGACTTGCAACTCATATTTTGCGATGATTTGGCAGAGCCCGAGCCCTGAAAGCAGGCCGGCTATGGTCCCCACCACGCCCACCAGCAGGCCCTGAAACATGAAGATGGCCATGATGCTCCTCGCTGTCGCTCCCATTGCCCTCAGTATCGCCACATCCCTTGTCTTTTCCATAACAACCATGACGAGGGTACTGATGATATTCAAGGCCCCGACCAGTACGATCATGGTCAGGATGACGAACATGGTGAACTTCTCAAGCTTGAGGGCGGAGAGGAGACTCCTGTTCATTTGCTTCCAGTCTTTGGTCCAGTAAGGGTAACCTAATTTTTTCTGAATGGACGCGCCAATAACATCCACTTTGAATTCATCCGTGACTTTAACCTCAATACCTGTCACCTTTTCTTCCATCCCCAAGAAATCCTGGGCCTCTTTCAGGGAGACAAAGACCATGTGAGCATCGTATTCATACATTCCCGAGTCAAATAAGGCGGTGATTTTGTAGCTGCGACTGTGGGGTATTCTCCCCAAAGGTGTCAATTTCCCGTGAGGGGAGACGACGGTCAGGAGGTCGCCGGGTTGAACACCTATGAGCTTGCACAGCTCGCTCCCTACGATAATGCTGGGGAATTCCTCGTGAGTGCTGTCCAGGGAGGATAGTTTCCCCTGCTTTATCATGGACTCGATACCGATCACCTTGCCCGCGGTCCTTGTATTGAGCCCCCTGAGAATGGCTCCCGAGACGCTTCCATGCCTCTTTACCATGACTTGGTCATAGATGAAGGGGGTCGTGGCCACAACGCCGTCTATCCCATCTACCCGTGCAGCGATTTTGTCATAGTCCTTGATGCCGCCCCCATAGCTCAATACCAGCAGATGGGAATTTACGCCCAAAATCTTTGACATGAGATCGGCCCTAAACCCATTCATAACAGACAAAACGACGATCAGGGCCATGACACCA
>DAOVAK010000818.1 GCA_030671095.1 Deltaproteobacteria bacterium
GTGAACATGGCATTTTGATAACAGATGGCATTGGGAACAGGGCTTTTGTTACGAAAGCGTCGATCACCTGCCGCTATGTCCTGGATAAAGTATCCCTCCATGCGTTCAATCACGTAGTTCGCCTGCTTCTTTGTCAGATTAACGAACACGCATTCCCCCTTGGCCTCGTTGATCTGCATCACGGCACCCGGAACAACTGGATACAGAAGGACATCGATCCTTCCCTCGATGAGATCCCTTGCACCTTCTTTTATGTTGGGAAATGATATGCCAGCCTTTAGATCATTCACGGTCAGGCCTACGGATCCAAGTTGATGTTTTGCCATTTCGTCAAACATGGGGTTTGCCTTGAATTTGTAATAAACCACTTTACCCTTGAGGTCGGCTATGGAGCGTATACCTTTACCCGGTGTCGTCCAGAACATGAACATGTAATCATGTCCCGCGCCAACAGTGCGGACAGGCTGTGGCCCCATCTTGGCATACAATCCACGGCCCAAGAAGGCGTTAAGGATGTCAGCAGCATTGTGGTTGGCGAAATCACACTTTCCCTGCTTCATCAAGGGCAGCCAGAGCTTAGGACCTCCCAGTGGCTGAACAATCCAGTTCTTGATAGGTGTGTATTTTTCAATTGCTTTTCCTATGCCCACTTGTACCATATGGACTGAGGCCCCAGGGGCCGGGGAGATGACTGTTACATCTTCAGGCCACTCAACCGCCCAGCCGGCACCTGCCAAGACTAATGACATTGCCATTGTTAATACCGCTACTCTTGTTAAGGACCATTTCTTTAAGACATGTTTTTTTCTCATTTCGTTACCTCCTTTAGATATTTTCCCTTTTTGATTGCAACGAACAAACCTATCTCACCTTGATTATCTATCACCCCCTTTCTTGTAGAGTACCATTAGGGGCAGCGGAATCCTCACCTTGATCGCCCCCTCTTCCGGGCACTCGTATGCGCAACAATTGAAGTGGACACAGAATTCCGGGTAGGTCACTACCGGAACCTTCCCCTTCTCAGAGCCAAAGAATACATCCTCCGAGCAGACATCAACGCATATCCCGCAGCCAGTGCACTTGGTTGGGTCTATTATAGGTGGCATGACAAAGCGCTCCCTTCTTTAATGTATAGTCGTTTATTCTGCTTTCTTCAGCTCGATAACCGGCTCCCCCTTTACCCGCCTGATAAAGAGACCTTTTCCATCCAGCATTGGATCAGTTAACGGGTAATCGGGACGGTTATGCAAACCTCTTGACTCTTTGCGTTCATTAGCTGCCAGAAATACCAGTTCCCCCAGATCAAGCAAATTCAAGGTCTCCAGGCAACGCGTCAACTCCCACTGGTTTCGTGCCATCATTGTGGTGTCTACCTTCTCCCTCAACCTCCGTAGATAGCTCAGGCCAGCTGTCAACAGCGTCTCTGATCGAACCGATCCAGCATAATCCTGCATTATTTGTTGGAGGGCAATGTTGGCTTCCTTCCAGTCGGGCCCTTCCTTTCGACTGCTCATGTTGTTGACCAGAGCCTTCCTTTCCTCAATTTCTGCTCTCGCCTTCTCAACATCAGGACCCG
>DAOVAK010000837.1 GCA_030671095.1 Deltaproteobacteria bacterium
TGCCAGCCTGCCCTGGCGCGACGGGATGTGGGTATGCAACTGTTTTCACTGCTTTATGAATGCCTCACTTTTCATCACCGCATCTTGCCATGCCAGGTCTGGGCCAGGGGTCTGGGCCAGGGGTTCAAAGGTTGTAATCTGTTGACATCCCTTTCTTTATAACACAATACTCGGGGTGGCCTCTTTCAGCCATTGGGTGAAAGATACGCATTGCCCCTATTGAGGCATCATTCTTATTGATATGAGCCTGTTAGCGCTCTTCAACCCGGAACCGTGAACGTTGAACTGCTCAACCCAGGTTTCATTTAAACCTCTGGTTGACTTTGGCCATTGCGGAAAAGCTCAGCGTTCTTGATGTTGTATCCTCGGTGCTCTGAGTCTAACCCGTCCAATACGTGCAACAAGTGTCACATGTCAACAGGCTGACCCCACCAAGTCTTCAAATCGATCGTTTGTGAGGAGGACCCTTATTTGTTGGAGCTGACAAGATACATTCACCTCAATCCGTTGCGAGGCTGCATGCTCAAGGATATGAGTGCCCTTAGTCGATATCCCTGGACGGGCCATTCGATGCTTACGGGCAAGGTGAAGCGGGTTTGGCAGGACACCGACACGGTGCTTTCCTACTTTGGCACCGGGA
This sequence comes from Deltaproteobacteria bacterium, assembly GCA_030671095.1. The sequence continues at coordinate 641 of DAOVAK010000837.1, forward strand.
GGAAGGGGGCCATCTTGCACTATGAGTCTTTTGTCAGAGATGGGATGTCGTATGGTAGGAGGCCTGATTTGGTGGGAGGGGGTCTGATCCGGAGTTCGGGCGGATGGTCTCAGGTGCTCTCCTTAAGGAGAAAGGGGGCGAGGGCTCCATCGGATGATAGAGTCCTTGGAAGCGGTGAGTTTGTAGAGTCTGTTTTATCCGAGGTGAATGAGCGGGAAAGCCAGACACTGAGATTGTCTTCAAAGGTATCTGATCTGGCATCACTGGCGAGAAGGATCGTCAACGATGAAGGGATCACGGAGTCGGAGTTGAGGTCTGGAAGCAGGAGAAAGAAGATATCCAAGGCTCGGAGGTTATTCTGTCCAGTGGCGGTGGAGAGGATGGGGTATCCTGGAGCATACGTGGCAAGATTCCTTGGTGTGACAACCTCTGCTGTGGTTCGAGCTGCAAATTCCGAGAATCTCGGTGAGATTGGCAAGTATCAGTAAGTTGATTCATAAACAACGTCCCGTATACGTGGGTGAAAAGTTATCTAGAAGTCTATCCGGTTCAATTAGCAAGGATATGCCCTTGAAGAGGGCTATGGTAGAATTGGGGACCAACAAAATCTATTACTCTGCCCATTCGCCGCGAATTGACGGATCTGATTGCACCTTATCCGCGCTCAGGACTCTCACGTTATGTTCTCTGAGAGACTTAACTGCCTCTTCATTGTTTTCAAAACTGAAAACAAGGACCGCTTTGTTTGAGGGTCCCTGCGAAAATGCATACATGTAATCGACCTTGATTTTTTTCTGGTCCAGGATTCGGTATACTTCGCCAAGCGCACCAGGCTTATCCTCTACCTCTACAGCAACTACTTCGGAAA
>DAOVAK010000119.1 GCA_030671095.1 Deltaproteobacteria bacterium
AGATTAGAACCCTGATCCCTGAGACGACTCATATCCTCAGCGCGACTTCTTCTCCCTCATAGACGGCCTCCAAAGCTTCCCTTGGGTCGGAGGCATCGCCGATGACATAGAGTTCCGGCACTTTCCCTTCAAGCTCTCTGGCTAGATGATTATCTGATTTCGATCCCACGGCCAAAACGATGGTATCGAATCCTTCGATTTTTCTCGTCCCGGAAGCATCCTCCACAAGCGCATAACCCTTTCCCAGCTCTTTCACCTTGGTGGAAGTGAGGATGGAAACCCTCTTTTCCGCGAGCCTTTGCGAAAGGTAATGTTTCAAATGAATCACGAGATCCGCCGCTATTTCCTCCAGCATCTCGACCAGGGTGACTGCCTTTCCCATCTCTGAGAGGTAATCGGCCAGTTCCGCGCCGATACCGCCTCCGCCGATCACAAGCACCCGCTTTCCGACATTTCCCTTCCCGGATAACACGTCATCAACTAAAAGAGCCCCACTCTCATTTATACCCTTCCAATCGGGAATGAGGGGACGTGCTCCGGATGCGACGATAACCGCATCGGGCTTATCAGCCTCCAGCATATTCGCCGTGAATTCTTTTTCCAGCTCTAGGGTTACACCCGCGCCCTTGACTCTTTTTTCGAGGTAATTAATAAAATCGTTCCAGATGTCTTTTTGTGGAGGAACGGCGGCGAGCCTCAATCTCCCCCCCAGTTTATGATCCTTCTCGAAAAGCGTTACCCGGTGTCCCCTGAGGGTTGCAATTTCGGCTGCCTTGAGGCCAGCTGGCCCTCCACCAACAATCCATATCCTCTTGGGCATATTGGTCTTCGAGAGCCTTGATTGATGTTCTTTTCCTGCCTCCGGATTGACGGCACATCGAAGTTCCCCTTTTCTCTGGGTCTGAATACAGCGATTGCAGGACATACAGTAATTGATCTCATCCAATCGTCCCTCCTTCGCCTTGTTCGGCAGGTGAGGGTCAGCGATCAAAGCCCGGCCCATTGAGACGAGATCGGCTTTTCCATCCCGTAGTATCTGGTCAGCCATAATGGGGTTTCTGATTCTTCCAACAGTTATAACTGGAAGCCCGGCCACCGATTTGATTGCCTGAGCAAGGTGGACAAAGATTCCCTCCTCCACATAGTAGGAAGGCTGCAGAAGATGGCTGGAGACGTGATTGCAGGCAGATATGTTGAGCGCATCGGCTCCCTCCTTTTCCAGAATGGTCGCAATTTGCTTGGTTTCGTCTATCCTCAGTCCGCCGTCCACATACTCGTCGCCGCTCAGTCTGCAGATGATGGGAAAATCGGAACCAACCGAAGTGCGCACCGACTTCAATACCGCCACGGCAAATCTGGACCGTCCCTGGACATCTCCTCCATACTCGTCATTTCTCCGGTTAGAGAAGGAAGAGAGAAAGGAACAGATAAGATACCCATGCGCCATGTGGAGCTCAACACCGTCGGCGCCAGCGTTCTTGACTCTCCGGGCAGCGAGGGCAAAGGCCTCGGTAATGTCCTCGATTTCAGCCGTTGATAGTTCGCGGGGAATTTCCCCGCCCTTTAGACAGGGAATAGGGGATGGACCGACGATGGGAAATCCCGTAACCGCTGAAGAAGTCTGTCTCCCCGCGTGGTTAATCTGAATGACGATTTTTCCCCCTACACGGTGGACGGCTTCGACCAACTTCTCGATTCCCGTTGCATGTTCATCGGAGCTGATGAGGATCATGTTCGGGTGTCGCTTTCCCTGTTGGAGAATGCCCGCGTGTTCGACGGTGATGTATCCTACTCCCCCGCGGGCGCGTTCAACGTAGTAAGCAATCTGTCGCTCTGTGGGAATGCCCTCCGATGTACCATAATTCGTGGCCATAGGGGGCATGACAATGCGGTTGTGCATCTCCAACGTTCCAATGGAAAAAGGACTGAAAAGCGCATTCAATACCACGGTACTCCCCTCCTTTTTTTATGTGGGTATAATGGAGAATAGCCAAAACACCTGGCGACACCCTAGCACCTTCTGTTTTCATCGTCAACAATTTCCTTGACCGACCTTCCAATGGATGCGAGATGATCCACTTGTCCCTTTTTTACAGTCAAACCGACAGGATTGTGTGGTTGTTTGCCCGATTGCCATGGCCAATCCCGTCGGCCCATCCGGTGTGATTATCTCATGTTCCCGTAACCCAAGTCCCCCGTCAACCATACGTTGGGGAATTTTCCCTCCCTACACGAGGAGAGACCAATTCCCAGCATCCCCGAATTTTCCGTATTGACTTTTCCTTTTGAGTATGTTCGTATAGAACCTTTTAAACACGGGAGTCCTCCCGGTTGGACTGGATATCCTCCGGGTTTGACACCTTAGAGGTATTCATATCGAAGGCCGAGAGTTGACGCGCTCTTCCCTCGGGACTGAAATCCTGGGGTGGTTTCCTCGACGGACTTGTGGTCGCGTGAGGAGCACATTACAATGGGTGTCCACGTAATGGAGACCGAAATCTATGGTAGTGACTACACAGCTCCTGAAATCAGGGAGATTTTTGATGAGAAGGCAGTTGTTGAAAGCTGGCTTATGTATGAGGGAATTCTGGCGGAGACCCAGGGAGAGCTGGGGATCATCCCCGAGAAAGCTGCAAGGGAAATCAAGGAAAAGGCGACCTTGAAACATGTCAAGTTCGAAAGGATTGTCGAGCTCTATCCAAAGACAAAGCACGCCGGCCTTGCCACGGTCCGGGCGTTGGCGGAAGTCTGCGAACCGGAGACGGGGGAGTATGTTCACTATGGGTCATGTGCTCCAGAAATGTGGGAAAACACGCTCGCGTACCGTTTAAAAAAGGCCATGGATATATATGAACGAGAGTTATCGCTGATTCGATCCTGTCTCAATAACCTGGCTGATGTCCATAGGGACACGCTCATGGTGGAAAGGTCCCTGGGTCAACAGGCGCTCCCCACAACCTTCGGTTTTGTGGCCGCCATCTGGTCCGATGCAATCTCAAAACAGTTGGAGCGTTTTCAGGAGGCGCGGAAGAGGATATTGATGGGTTTCGTCAAAGGCGTGGTTGGCACTTATGCCTCTCATTATTTAATCGCTGGAGAGAAATGCCTGGAGCTGGAAAAAATGGTCCTGGAACGCTTGGGACTTTTTGGAAGCAGAATCTCGTTCAGGCGTCACTTGGACCGCTTGACGGAATTCATGTATCTTCTCTCCCTGGTTACTGTCACCTTCGAGAAGATATTCGATGATATTTTCTTTCACATGCGGAGTGAAATCGAAGAACTAGAAGAGCCCCCCGCTGAGGAAGGTCCTTCGGAATCCAGCACATTGCCACAGAAACGCAACCCCGTCCGATGTCAGGCTGTTCTGGCTTGGTGCAAGAAAATTCGATCCAACGCCGCCGCTTTCGCGGAGACACATATGCGGCAATCCCACGATACCATCGGTTTCACCATGGAAAATCTCATTATCCCGGAAACCTGTGTTTTGACAGGGGCCGTGCTGAGCAGCGCGAGATATTTTCTGGAGAACATGAGGGTGAAAAAAGCGGCTATGAAAAGAAATCTGGAGTCGTCCAATGGCTTGATCATGACCGAAGCTCTCATGCTCGCGCTCTCAAAGAAAACGGGTCAGAAGCAGACGGCGCATGCGAGCGTACACAGGGCAGCGATGGAGGCTTGGGAGAGGGGGATTCCATTCAGTGAGTTTGTTTTGGAATACCCCGCCATAATCGAACATCTTGCCAAGGACGAGGTTCAAGAGTTACTCAAACCTGAAAACTACCTGGGCCTGATAGATATGTGCATTGACAGAGTGATCCAGGATGAACATGGGTAATGTTAAACCAACTGAGGTTTTCCGTCAGAAAATGAGCGCCGAGGAGAACCAGGAGTCAGAAAGGAACCATTAATTGATTGACCGTCGACCGACGATACCTATAACTTGACATACAGAGATCTGTCAAGGTTTTTGAATCCCCTCAATTTAGTTACTCTTCGGAGACCCAGCGCTTTTTGGTGCGCTTTGAAGTCTTACGCGGATACATGGAGCCCAAGAGGAGTGATTGCACGGCGACGGTACTTCCACAGGCTGCCTTTTCAGAATGTTGTCCTGCTTTTGATGTGCTGTCATTCCGGTGCAGCATGGACCAGACAGGGAATCCCATGGTTATCTACCATACCACCGAAACGATTCGATGGGGAAGAATTCGAATATCGCCGCTTTCCTCCAGTGAATTGACCGATGATTTGGTGAAAAAGTCCATGGGAGGCTAACTCAACAACCCTCTTGAGCCCCTGCCAATACGGAAAAGCCCAGTCCTAAAACTCATTAGTGAAGGAAGATTGCGCAATAAATCCATACATCTTCTCTGTGTCAGCGTCCACACAGTTCCGCATCAAAGCTGATGCCGGATTTATAGAATATTCCGTCCTCAGGGCATACATTTCAGGTACCGCGCAAAGAGGAAGCCACGCATTTTTGAGCCCTTACGGCCACTCACATCTATGGGTAGTTTTGCCTATCTGAAAATGGCCATTTTTGCCTATTGACATTTGGCTCCCAAAAGGTAATCGTACGGTTAGTCTCTGCAAGAGGAGGGTTGAAGAGGGGGTTGTATATGGATAGAGAATTCCTTGAAAGGGTGAGGAATATTTATGATTTATCGGGAAGGGTTGCGATCGTGACTGGAGCCGCAGGTGGGTTGGGGCCGATTGTTACCTGTTCGTTCGTCGCGTTTGGAGCTCATGGTGTGCTGGCCAGTAGAAATTTGGATAACCTCAAGCAACGGGAGAGGAAGGTTCAAGAGATGGGCGGCGAAGCCGTTGCAGTTGCAACTGACATTACCCTGGGGCGAAATTTGCCCTTTGTCCTTTGCAACCGCCATGGAGGAGTCTGAAATACCTCGACATTTTGTCAGTGAGGCAGATTATGCCGATTGTAGATATTTCTGGTGCTTATGATCTCCATGTTCATTCCAGTCCATCCCTCTTCACTCGTATTGGAGACGATCTTGATCTTGGCAAGCATGCCGTGGAAGCTGAACTTTCAGGCGTATTATTGAAAAATCATTTCGAATCAACTGTGGGAAGGGCAGCTTTAGCTAACAAAATCGTCGAGGATACCGTCATCTTTGGAGGCTTAGTCCTTAACGGGTTTGCGGGAGGACTCAATCCGGTAGCGGTTGAACATGCACTGAAGTTAGGTGCGAAGGAAATTTGGTTCCCTACTATTGATTCTTTAGCACATAGCAAGGTTTTTGGCCATGTAGGAGGATTCGGGTACCAGGAATCGGGAACAAAAATACCGAGAAAAGGAATAAACATATTATATAGAGGCCAACTCAAGGATGAAGTAAAAATCATTGTTGAGTTAAGTCGTGATTATGGAGCTATTTTGGGCACCGGCCATTTGGGTAAAAAGGAAATATTCCCCTTGGCACGTTTTGCTCAGGAAATCGACTTTACCCGTCTGCTGATTACACATCCTTTTTTTCATCCGCCGAATTTAACGGTAGCGGAAATAGTTGAATTGGTTGCACTGGGGGTTAAAATCGAACTGTGTGGCGGTAATCTCTATCCCATTCCTGGCTTTGGTCGTATTGATACCTATCGCGAGACAGTGGTGAAAGTAGGTGCCAAATCGATAGTACTTTCCAGTGACACAGGGCAACATCGCAAATCCCTACCTGCCGAGGTTTTACGTATATTTGCACAATGTTTAATGGAAAAAGGTGTGACGCAGGGGGAGATTGATACGATGCTCAAGGAGAATCCCGCTTACTTGCTCGCTATTTGATTTCTCATGAGGGGGGGTGATAGTCAGAGAATCCATTACTTGAATGAGGAAGGGGGTGAGAATTGGAATTGAAGGTGCCTCAAAGGGGAGGAATTGAGAAAACTACCTTGATATCTTTATCAAGGGAACCTTTTCAGAGAAGGAGGAAAAAATGAAACGAGTAATCATAATTTTGATAGGAATTTTAGTCCTCGGGAGCGTTGCCTACGCTGCTGATTTTCCGACGAAACCCGTTACTATCATTGTCCCGGCAAAGCCGGGTGGCGGGTTTGACATCACTTCAAGAGTGGCGGCCGCAGGGTGGTCGAAATTGCTCGGGCAACCGATGACATTTGCATATATTCCCGGTGCTTCAACCATGATTGGCCAGAGCAGAATGAGTAACCTTCCCGCGGATGGGTATACGATTATCATGACCTCTATCCTCATGCACGCCATGGCCGTTGCCACTAGTGAGGCCAACAATAAAATGTGCGGGTGGGATAAAGTGGCCTTCGTGGGCAATGTCGTTGCCGACCCTGACGTGCTGATGGTTCATAAGGATTCCCAATGGAAAAATGCCAAAGACTGGATGGAATATGCCAAGAAATCAAAGAAGACCCTGACAGTATCCACCCCGTATCCATTATCGGTAGGTCAATTGGCTACCAACGTGCTCATAAGGGAAACCGGAATCAACGCCAAAGGGGTGCCGTTCAACAGTGGCTCAAAATCCCGGAATGCCCTGGCAGGCAAACACGTTGATGCTTGCATAGGACCCTACTGTTCCGCTTCCGTGAAGAAGGCGTTCATAAGGGGGATTGGCTCATTTACCAAAAAGAAAGCCTATCCCGGAATTTGGGATATGCCTACTATGACCGAAGCAGCCGGCGTGCCAATTCCAGCCCTCTACGACTCGTATTGTTTCCTGATAAGGGAAGACACTCTGAAGAAAGCTCCGGATGCCTATAAGAAACTGGTCAAAACCTTCAAGCAAGCCCTCGAAACGAAAGAGACGAAGGCGATGGCAAAGAAAACGGGAATGGAGAACTTTATCGAGTATTGGTCACCTAAGGAGTGTGATGCTTACGTTGATAACTTTCGAAAGAACGTGTGGCCGAAATATGTAGATGCTATGGTGAAAAAATAGGCGACTCGTGTATCCTGTTTATGCCCCGTTTGGTATCTGCGGGAGCAGGAGATAGTTTGCGCCGATCGGGGCGAGAGCATGCAAGCATGAGGACAGCCCGGGACGGGCCATCGAGCCCAACGAAACGAATCTCGTGTTTTCGATGATTCCCCCGGGGGCTTCAACCATGGGCTGTTCCCTATTCAGAGAGGGTGTGTGCCTGGTTATTGATCTGTGTATTAGGAGTCATATATTTTCTGCCTGGGGAAAGGCTTACTGGATCAGGTTTTTTGGACGGGTCCAATATCGGTAGTACCCACGGTATCGGCGCTATAGTACATTCGACATCGTGGTATTGCAATCTCATTGACAATTTCCACGAGCTAGACTATACATACAGCGCTCAAAGGGAATGCTGGGAGGGTTCAAGATGGGTCCACCCAAGAGAAGGATAAACTGGGGAGAGGCTATTATCCCCGGCATCGCGCTCTTTTTTGGTATCGCTTACTTCATTCAGGTGAGAGGC
>DAOVAK010000055.1 GCA_030671095.1 Deltaproteobacteria bacterium
TCCTGATGCGAGGCGCTCCGTCAACGCCTTGGCCTCATCAATAGCCTCCTGGGCACGGAGTGAGACAAAGGCGTTAAGGACAGGATTGACAGCCTCTATTCTTTCAATGGTCCCCTCCATGAGTTCAAGTGGAGAGATCTCCCCTGACTTGACGAGTTCCACAAGTTCCAGCGCAGATTTGTAATGGATGGATTCCATGAGGATGCTCCCTGCCATGATATGATAGCTTACGTGTTATCGATCTGCAAAGAGGCTAACGGCCTTGCCCCGAACAAACAACCTGGAGTGTTGGCCTCCGGCTCCGCTTCCAGCCCGTAGGGCTTCCAGGCCGGAGGGGAGAGCCTACGCCTCGGAGAGAGTACTGGAGCATTGGAGTGCTGGAAAAGAGAATTAGCCACTGGTGATGTTCTTGAGGTTTTCCATTACTCCATGCTTATCTTCACCTCCTGCTCAGATATTTCCAGGACACGAACATGGGGATCGATTTCCCTGAAAAGACTGGCCATCTCAGGGTGACAGGTGAAAAATAGGACCTGATGCGCCTTAGAGAGTTCTACGATGGTTTCGGCGGTCGCTCTTGCTCTGTGGGGATCGAAGTTGACCAATATCTCATCCATGATGATGGGCAGGGATTCTGTGGTTTCCGAGAACTCTCTAATAAAACCGAAGCGCAGCGAAAGATAAAGTTGTTCAGCCGTTCCACGACTGAGTTGGCCGATCTCCTTTCGGCTATTATCCTGGCGCACGACCTCAACACGATTCTCACCGATTGGTGCCACAAGGGAAGGGTACTTCCCCAGAGTCAATCGGTCGAAAAACCGAGCCGCTGCACGAATGACTTCTGGCTGCCTCTCCTTTTGATATCTCTCCCGGGCCCTCCTGATCAGTCCCTGCGCGAGTCTCACAGTGCTCCACTCTGCAGCCAAAAATGACAATTCCTCTTTGAGACCCTCTTCTTCTGTCCTCAACGCGGAGATTCTATCGTCATGGACCAGCTGGCGGGCCTGCTCTTCAAGGGTTGCTTCCTCCTTGTTTAGACGGTCTAAATTGGCCTCCATGTCTTTCAGTTCATTTTCCAGCTTGACTTTCTCCTGTTCAAGTTCTTCCAGGCTGATCGCTGATAGTTTCTTCTCCACCCTGTCTATTGTCCCCAATTTGGTCGAATGGCGTCTAATGGTCTCTTCGTGTCTCTCGGCGTCTGCGTTCAGGGACATACGCCTATCATAAATCTGCGCTCTCTTTCGGAATCCTTCCTCGTCATCCGCTCCACCGGATATCATGAGGTCACGGATCTCTTCTTGAATTTTTGCGCGCTGTTTTTGGATGCGTTCCATGGAATCCTGGTTGGCCTTCATCTCATTGGTGAGCAGGGCTCTCTTTTGATCCGCCTTCTCCATCTCCTGGAATTCCCGGACGAGACTGTGAACAACGCCCTGTATCTCATCATCTCCTGCCAAATCCCTGTTGCAGCCCTTAAAGACTCTGTCGGCCAGGCCAAGAAATTCCTGTTTTGTCTCCTCAAGGGATGCCATCTTCGCCCTCGACTGAGTCAGATGGCCCACCTGTTCCCTAAAGGATTCAATGGAGGATAGGGTTTCCAAAGCGCCTTCTGGGGTGAGGGCTGGACTCAACCCACGTTCCTCCAGCCAGTTCTGCCACTGGTTCTGGGTCTTGGCTGCCTCTGATTCGGTATGCCCCAGTTCTAGCCTTGCTTGTTCCTGCTTCCTTTCAGCCCGCAGGAGCTCTTCTGTAGCACCCATCCAGCGCTCGAGCGCCTTGGTTCGCTCCGAGAGTTGTTCTCCCATTCGTTCCAGGTCCTCCCCAGAGGGGACCTGAGAAATGGATAAATCAGAGCAGGCAGTGACCATACGTTCTTTGATGCCATCAAGATGGGTTTTCAGATGGGACCTTTTCGCGTCCAGATCACCAATCTTTTCCGCGAGATGTTGATTCCGTTGCTTGATTTCTTTGCTTCTCTTTGTCTCATTCTTTTCCACCCTTGACCTTAGATACCATAACAGAAGACCAATGAGGAGCAGGAGAACACCACTTGGAAAGGTCCACATCCGCCCCGTGTGGAGACCGGACAAGATCAAAGAAAAGAGACCCGTTCCGATCAGCGTGAAAATCAACCAAAGGGGTACGGCATACGTTTGCAGTCTCAGATCCCGCTCCAGGGCTCCCTTTTCTTCTTTAAGATCATTGAGACGAGCTATTGTGTTTCTCAATTCCTCCTTCAAAAGCCGGTCCTCAGATTCAAACCTCTTGAGCTCGGAGCAGGACTTTCTCATTTGGGTCAATCGTTCCGGGTCCTTAACATCCGGTTCAGGTAAATTCCGAATGACTTCTTCGGCCTCATTCTTTCTGGCGTTCATGAGTTCAAGAAATTCCCTTTTCTTCTGCGCTTCCAGCTTGGCCTGTTGAAGGATTTCTCGATAATGACGAACCGCTTCACGCGTTGTAATGGATATATCAAATTCGAGGATCTTCTCTTCAGTCCATTCGGGGCCCAAGTGCTTAAGGCTCTCCACAAGCTTCCGTTCACCCATGGAGAGCTGCTCCTGGATGGATAGTTGTTCCTGGACCACCGCCTCAAAAAGGCCCTGTTCCCGTTGAAGCTCTCTTATGGAGGGTGCATGTTTCAGGACGTCTGGATCTATTTTCAGTGCCGACAGCTCCGATTCTTGGCGTCTAAGATCTTCCTCTTTTTTCAGAAGTTCGTTTTGTTGGTCTTCTGATCGGGTCTTTAGGGTCTCAAATCTACTAAGCCCCTGCGAAGGGAAGTGATCAATAATTTCCAGTTCCTCAAGTTTCTGTTTGGCCAGGGAAAGGCTTATCCAATCTGGCCAGATATTGATCCATTGCTCTGTCCTTTTTAGCTGCACAGAGCGCTCGATCCTCCTTTTCCCCAACGCTCGGATCTGCCCTTTAAGATGAGAGATGTGAGTCTTTATGCGGTCGTATTCCTCGATAGAACCGCGTAGGGCCTTTTTCTCTTTGGAGATGGCGCTAAGGCGGGAGAGAACCGCATTGATTCTTGGTTTGCTGCCACCGGGCTTGTAGAGTTCACCCTCCCTTTTTTCAAGTCCTGTCTTAAGTTTTGCCAGTCTGTTGGGATCAATCCCTGCGCCTGCACTGTACAGGGCCTCCCTGGCCGATTCCGTATTGAGGGTCTCGAATTCTTGAAGCTCAGATAGGCTGAATGCATAGATATTCTTGAATAGTGCCCTATTGGCCATACCGAGAAGGCGACTCAAAAATTCTTTGCCTCCCCGGGTCTGATCGGGTTTAAGTACGTCCACCTTCCCTCCCCGGGGTCCGGGATACCTTTCCACCACATAAAGGTGCTGGTCATCGGTGAATAGGGTCAGGTTCCCTCCGTGCTTCCCTCCAGAGAGCGGGGGATAGAGATTTTCATTGGTCCGTCCATCAGGAAAACCAAAAAGAACGGCCCTGAGAAAGCCTAAAAGGGTGCTTTTGCCCGATTCATTCATCCCGAGTAAGATCGTGAGTTCAGGAGATAGACCTTCAATCTTCAGGTTGTGGAAAAGGCCGAACCCATCAATATAGAAGCCCGTGAGTCTCATTCGGCTTCCTCATCATGCAGACTGTCCAGGCAGATCCTCTCTGCCTCTTCTAATAGCTCTCTCAATTCACGGTCCCCTGGTGATTCAAGGTATCTATGGATTCTGGAGGACTCAAAGAGTGGGGCCAGATCTTCTCTCACCAGCTCCTCAAGATGGCTCTCCCCTAAGAGCTCCCGCGAATAACGAATGAGATCACCCAGAAAATCTCTTTCTTTCATTCTCACCATAGGATCGATGTCCGGGCCAACGCTGAGCTGGATCTGCTCTACCCAAACAGAAGGAGAATGTGACGAACCCATTTCATGAAGTATTTCTAGCAGATCTGAAACGGTGTTGGGCGCCCTCAAGAATTTGAACAAAGGGCTGCGACCAGAGAGGGTAATCCGGGCCATGGCCGGCCGACCTGACGCCTTTTCGGAGATATCAAGACAGACTTGATCAAGGGCATTAATCAGGTCCTGTTCTGTCTGAAGGTCATGGATGGCGAGATCATATGTGGTCCAGCGGATCACATCAGTGGCATGAAACTCGATTTCCACCTCCTTATCATCTCCCACCTTGACCAGGTAACAGCCCTTTTCCCCTGTTTCTTTGATATTTCTACCCTGGGTATTGCCCGGATAGACAACAAACGGCAAATTCTTAGAAAGAACCCTTTTGTTGTGTACATGTCCGAGGGCCCAATAATCCATTTCCGATTTGAGAAGATCATCCAAGGAGCAAGGCGCATAGGGTTCATGTCCCGTATCTGATCCCACATTTGCATGCAGGAGAGCAATGTGAAAGGCTGGACCTGTTCGGTTGAAGAGAAGGGACAGGTTCCGTCTTTCGTCTCTTTTGGGATAACTGATGCCTTGGATACAGGCCAGGAGGGTTCCATTTTTTTCGACCTCGAAGGTTTCCACATGATCTCCAAACACATGGACCCCTGAGGGCCATTCAAGTGTTGAGGACCATCCGTCCAGGGGGTCGTGGTTTCCGTGGACCACGAAGGAACGGATGCCAGCGTCATCGAGTCTCTGGAGTCCATCTCTGAATCTGACTTGTGCCCGAAGGCTTCTGTCCGCCCCATCATAGACGTCACCTGCCACCAGCAAAAAATCCACCTGCTTCTCGAGGCAGAGCTGAACGACCCTGTCAAAGGCCTGAAATGTGGCCGAACGCAGGATGCGAGCCAGATCCGGGTTATCAACGTTGCGTGTTGCAAAGGGGCTGTCGAGATGGAGATCGGCTGCGTGAACAAAAGAGAAATTGGGCATCTGAGACCTAATGAAGGGTAAAAGGCTACTCGGGAACGACTTTAAGCAGAAAAATAAATTTTGATGTGGCCGGCCCGATAATGACCTGATTTTCCTCCCTGTCTAGGGGGGCACGGGTTTCACTACCGCTTCCGCCAATCTCCTTGCCGTTCACAATGGTTCCAAAGGAGCTCCCCCTGTCCACCACATGGATAATTCCACCTTCGTTCGTAATGGCCAGATGGTTGCGGGAGACCACGTACGGTTTTTCTTCTTGGATAAACAGATCATTGGTGTGGAAGACGTCTGACTCCGGATTCTCGGAAAACCTGCCAATAAGAAAAGGGAATTTGGTTATGAGTAACTTGCGATCGTCTAGGACCTTCTTTGCTTCGTCAGTCTGGCCCTCAATGATCACCTCAAAAGGGGCCTCCTTCCCAACCTCCACATGGGCATCTGTGGTCCTTCCAGCAATCAAATCGCTCGCCTGACGCAGTCTTTCAAAAAGGCTCTTCAATATGGGAATGAGCACAGAAGGCTTGGTTCGCAGCAGTTCGTTGAAATGATCTCTGTTTATGATCCTGACTTTAAGCTCGGAACGGGCCCTCACCGTTGCCGACCTTGGGCGATCTTCAATAAGTCCCATCTCGCCAAAGACCTGCCCCTGGCCCAAGATGGCGATGACGATCTCTCTATCACCCCACCTTTTGATCACTTCTGCGTCGCCGGAGAGAATGACAAAGGCAGAGGTTCCCTTTGTGCCCTCTGCTATCACTATTTCTCCGGGGTTAAATGCCTCTGTGGTCTCCATGGCAAGCCTCTCTTAGGAATTTGATGACACAGCTTAGAATACCATACCTTGAAGGTCACCTAAAACCTTTTTCGAAGTGAGTCCAATCTTGCTCAGTTATTGAAGAAAAGCTTATACTTGGTATGATGGGCAAAGGCAAGGTGCTATTTCATTCTTGTAAGGGGACCCTTGGGAGAGAGCTGGCATGCTCAATTCTTGACTCAAGGTTTGCATTTGCCTATACTCCCGGAAAAAGTGAACTAAAATGTGTAATGTGCCGATGCGTTCCATTAACTTTAGGCACTTTAGATCACTTTAGGCACTTTAGTCACTCAAGATTGTGAGGTCCGGAGTGTGGAACCAATACTGATTAATCTTAAACAACACAGACCAGGGTTTGATCATTTCATTGCTTCTTGGGTCTGTAAGGGTGACATGAATATTGTCGTTGATGTGGGGCCGGCAAATTCAGTGCACATATTGATGGATTCCCTTGACGCTATGGAGATGGACAGGGTAGACCTTGTCCTCCTCACACACATCCACATCGACCATGCCGGAGGATTGGCTGATTTTCTTGAGCATTTTCCCATGGCAAAGGTCGTCTGCCACAGCATGGGGGTCAAGCATCTCGCGGATCCGTCAAAGCTATGGGCCGGTAGCCTAAAGGTCCTTGGAGAGCTGGCCGAATTTTATGGCCCCTTCAAGCCTGTGAATGAGGAAGCGCTCATTCCCCACACAGAGGCGAACATAGGGTCCCTGGAAGTCATCGAAACGCCCGGCCATGCCCCCCATCACCTTAGTTTTAGCTACCAAGGAAAGCTGTTTGTGGGAGAGGCGAGTGGAACGTTTCACAATGTGGGAGACCTGGAATATGTTCGTCCAGCCACGCCGCCAAAGTTCTTCATGGAAGAGTTCCTTGGTAGCGTTGACCGCTTGTTGGGCATAGCAGACCAACCCATTTATTACGTGCACTTTGGAAAAGCGAAAAGTTCGCACCATCAATTGAAAAGCTTCCGGGATCAGCTTATTCGGTGGGCCGAGATCATTAAGCAAGAAATGAACGAAAATCGTGAGGATCTCGTGAAGAAATGCATGGAAAGCCTCCTTGAAAAAGACCCGGATCTAAAGGCCTTTGATGCCATGGATCCCGATATGCAAAAACGCGAAAGATATTTCATCACCAACTCCATCAATGGCTATATAGAGTATTTGCAGGGTCAATAGAAACACAAGCCTGGTCTGCTGAGGTGTAGGCCAATTCAGCCCTCTTCCCTTAAAATCTGGACAGGGAGCCTTTCCCACAACCACTTAAAGCCCTCCCCGTTACAACGCATATGAACATCTACCGAAATCTTCGAATATCAAGACCTTAGCCCCAAATCCACCCTCTAATTTAGGTATCGAGACTGATATCAGCAGGTTATGGAACATCCCTGATCACCAGCAAGGTATTAGATGCAAGGCGCCGAGGAGCGACGACTGAGGCGTATAGATTAATACGCCGCAAGGAGGAGCGATCGAAGGCAACGCCGCCCTTCGGCTTTTCTCAGGGCCGTGAGCCTGTCGAACGGCAGATGATGCCTTGATGGTGGATCAGGCTTAGCCTGCTTTGGTTGCCTCGATACCCCTGATATGTTAAGAAAGACATCGTCAAGTCATCATGTTTTTCAATCCTAAAAGACGGTTCACAGATAAAGCCATGGAAAGGAGGGGTTAAGATGGCTTATGACACCGCGCTGCGAGGCTATACCTCTAAGCGGCTGGAGGAGATCGAAACGGCGGATATCCTTGTAGGCATCCCCTGTTACAATAACGACAAAACGATTGCTCATGTGATCCAGATGGTCACGCACGGTTTGGCCAAACACTATAAAAACTGGAGAAGTGTTGTTTTCATCGCCGACGGGGGCTCTACGGATGATACGCGAGAGGCGGCGAGGGACTTTGAGATCAAGCCTTGGCAGGAAAAGATCGTCTCCATCTATCGAGGACCGGCGGGTAAAGGCACGGCCTTGAGATCCTTGTTTGAGTCGGCCAGTCGGCTTAAGGTAAAAGTCTGCGCAATGGTGGACTCCGACCTCCGCAGCATTACGGCAGACTGGGTGAAATATCTCCTGGATCCCGTCCTGGAAGAGGGGTACCAGTTCGTAGCGCCAGTCTATATGAGGCATAAGTATGACGGGACCATTACGAACAACATCGTGTACAACCTGACAAGAGCACTTTACGGGAAACGTATTCGACAGCCAATAGGCGGGGACTTTGCTATATCAAGGGATGTGGCCAAATTCTATGCAGAGCAGGATGTGTGGGAGACGGACGTGGCCCGTTTTGGAATCGACATCTGGATGACCACGAGCGCAATAACGCAGGGTTTCCGAATCTGCCAATCCAATCTGGGGGCGAAAATCCACGATGTTAAGGACCCAGGTCAACATCTGGGACCCATGTTCCGCCAGGTTCTCTCCGCCCTCTTTTCCCTTATGGAACGTTATGAGAGTTATTGGAAAAAGGTGCAAGGGAGTGAACCTCTGGAGATGTTTGGATTCGAAGGAACGCTCGAACCTGAGCCTGTAAATGTGAATCTGGACCTGATGATCGAAATCTTCAAGACGGGCTTCCAGCAATTTTCACCCCTCTGGAAAGACATCTTTTCCAAGGAATGTTTCCAGCAGATCGAGAAGAGTGTCAAAATGGACTCGAGCCAGTTCCACCTGCCCATGAGCACGTGGATAAAGTTACTCTACGAGCTTGCTGCCACTTATCATCTCTGGACTGTCAACCGCAGTAGGCTCGTTGATTTGATGACGCCCCTTTACTTCTGTCGTGTCGCCTCCTTCGTGCGGCAGAGCTGGGAGATGTCGACCCAAGAAGCCGAGGCGCTGGTGGAAGAACAAGCTGTCAAATTTGAGGAGCAAAAAGATTATCTCATAAAGGTATGGGAGGAGAAATCGGCGGAAAAATCGAAAGTTATAGCTTAAAAAGAAAAACAAGACGGAAAGGGGAAACGCCAATGGCTGATTTTCATCAGGAAGGTATCATAACCACCTTGCATGCCCTTTATGAGGCCTTTGATCGTGAGGAATACCTCGCGAATCTTGAAAAGAAGCTTAACGAATACTCCCGACATCTGAAAATAAGCCTCCTGCTCCCATCCCTCTACGCAGAGATGCAAAATCCTCAGGTGCTGGACAAGATTTTGGACGAAATCCAGAAGGTCAATTACCTTCACAGTGTGGTTGTGGCTCTTGGCGGCGCGGCTGAAGAGGCCCAGTTTAAGGAAGCGAAGGAATACTTCGGGAGACTCCGAAGCAAAGAGAGGGACCTCAAAGTGGTCTGGGTGGAGGGACCAAGAATCCAGAGCATCTTTCAGAAGATCGAAAAGAGGGACATATCCATAGGCGTTCAAGGGAAGGGGCAGTCTGCCTGGATTACTCTGGGGTACCTCTTTGCCCGCGAGGACTGTGATGTGATTGCCCTTCACGACTGCGACATCGTCACTTACGATAGGATTCTCTTAGGGCGTCTCATAGAACCCACGGCCAACCCCAATAATGACTTCGAATTCTGCAAGGGATATTACGCCCGCATCTCTCCAAAAGAACGGGCCATGAAGGGAAGAGTCACCAGACTCTTCGTCACACCCTTTGTGGACGTCATGGCGCGTATTATGCGTGAGCGAGGCTTGAATGAATTGAGGCGCTTTTTCACCTATCACCGAACCTTCAGTTACCCCCTAGCTGGGGAATTCAGCTTTTTTACGCGTCTCGCCCGTGGGATCAATATCGCCTATGACTGGGGCTTGGAGGTGAGCACCCTCTCCGAAGTCTACAAAAGGGTCATACCGCAGAAGATTGCCCAGATTGATCTAACTCCCAATTACGAGCACAAGCATCAGGACCTTTCGCCGGATGACAAAAGCAGGGGACTTCACCGGATGGTGGTGGACATCGCCAAATTCTATCTGAATTACGTGAGGGCTCACGGTTTTCCCTTGGACGATGCCACCGTGGATATGATCTTGCACAGCTATTACCAGAACGCCCTCGGGTTCATCAAGAGTTACAGTGACGATGCTGAAGTAAATGATCTAGTTTATGACCGTCACCAAGAAGAGCTCTTAGCTCAATATTTTCGCGGCTTCCTATGGACCGCTTGGCAACAGAGCAAAGGGTCCCAAGAAAGCACCGTGATTCCGTCATGGAACCGAGTACTCTACAGCATGCCAGAAATCTATCGTCTCCTCTTGGAGGCCGTGGAGAAGGATAACGCGTAGCCAATACAAACGCATTTGGAATCGCTAGGCCGTCATTGCGAGCCCTTCGAGTACCTCAGGGTAAACTCCCGAAGGGAGCGTGCCTGCACGCCGTAGTGGCGTTTCGGCACGCAGGCGTGGCAATCTC
>DAOVAK010000012.1 GCA_030671095.1 Deltaproteobacteria bacterium
TCTCCACACATCTACCATGGGCCCTGAGCAGTGCCTCTGTCTTCTGCTCAGCCCTTGCCATTATTACTGCCTTTCCACCCCCTACATCTATGCCTGAGATAGATGCCTTGCGGCTCATGCCTCTGGCCAGTCTGAGCACATCTGTGAGTGCCTCCTGCTCACTCTCATAGTTCCACAGCCTGGTGCCACCCCAGGCTGGTCCCAGGGTGGTGTCATGAATGGCTATGATGGACTTAAGGCCAGCAACTTTGTCGTAGAAGAATGCAATCTCTTCACACCCATAGTCTTGCAGATTCTCAAATATCATCACCATATCATCCTCCCTCTCTGTTTAGGTTTTCAACGATAGAGAATTTGACTGAAAAGCAGATATGTGGCGTAGAGCCAGGTCGCCCACCTGTTTCCGAGGTTCGTGGACCTTCGAAACACGGATGCAGCTTATGTAAAGGCCTCCTAAGCGTCTTGGAAATTCTACAACTTATTGAAATAATAGCATTTTTAATGCGCCTTAGGCGCATTAATGGAACATGTTTCATGTAGGCCAAATGGAATATTGGAATGTTGGTTTGAATAAGGAAGTTACTCATTCATTAGCCTCCCAGTCAAGAGCAATTTCGCCAATGCTTCACCTTGTCCAAGACAAGTTCACCCATTGTTCCATTTTCCCATAACCCATTATTCCCTGGCCCAGACCTGGCATGTCAAGATGCGGTAATGGAAAGTCCGGCATTCATAAGCAGTGAAAACAATTGCATATCCACATCCCGTCGCGCCAGGGCAGGCCATAATTCCAATATTCCAACATTCCAATTGTGAGCGAAGCGAACTAAGTTCTTCTCCCATACCCATCTTCAGAATCACCTTTTATACACTTATGGAAAGGGCGGAGTAAAAGTGAGGGGGGTGAGAGGGCGCCAAAACCAAGTATCAAATCAGGATGACCAGTCGATTTATTTGCCCACTACCTTATGAACTGATTTCCCGACCTTGTGAAGGTACTTGAGGGTGATTCAGCCGCAGCAAAAGGCGAGGCCCACATCGTTTGGGTTAGGTATGAACTGAATATTCACGATGTCTTCGTAGATGACTTCTCGGCCCAGGAACCCCTTTTCCACAAGCCATTCTGCGACGGATTGTATCTCATCCTGAGTAGGTGTATTGGCCACCTCGAAGGTCGGCACGGGAAAATCTTTACGTGCCCCTTCAGGGATGCCACCCTTCTGCTCGAGGATAACCCGGTACTCACGTGGCTTAAGATTCAGGGCCAGTGCAGATTGTCCCAGGGCAAAGACAAACTTTTCTACAGCCTTCGGCTTCTTTTCTATGGCAGATTGCCTTACCAGCAATACACTCGTCCATGTAAGGATACGGTCATCCGCCAAGAAATTCATGTTTTTCGCCATTGCAATCTCGGTGAAAGGGGTTCGCAAGAGTGAAGCCGATACCTCTCCTTCAATCAGTAAATCCCACGCCTTTGCGACGTCTTCCACCTCCTTTATCACCACCCTTTCTAAAGGAACGCCACCGCTTTTGAGATAGTATTCTGCATAAAATCGAAAGCTCACGCCCTTGGGAACAGCTATGCTTTGTCCCGCTAATTCGGCAATGTCTTGAATCGGCAACTTCGGGCTGGCCACGATGCCAAAGATAGGCTCATACGGATTCGGCCTCAACATATTTCGAATGATTTGTGCATATGGACTGCTCGTAGACAAAAGAATTGCTGCAGGCAGATTGCTAATTACTGCATCGATGGATCCATCGGCAAGTAACCTTTTGGCCTCCATTTCTCCATCAAACGGAACAACCTTCACGTCCAACTTGTTTTCCTTAAATATGGGCTTGAATATAGCCAGTCTGAGTGGCAACGCGTCCGGCAATAATGGAGCCCCAACAGTCAGCCTATCGAACTGGGCGATCTTAGGTACAACAAAGGCTTCGCCAAAAGGATTTTCGATCAGTTTACCGTTGAACTGTCGTGCATGCTTCAAGGCATCTTCTTTACTGGCAAAGGCGTGGACTCGGTTTTTGACTTCAGGTACAGTGATCACATCGCTTTCCACGAAATACCCGAGAGTGGAGTCGAAGTTTTGCCCCGTGACCTCATCGACCACTGTAAAGTAAATGACCTTGTCCTTGTTATCCTCGAACCAGCGAGTTGCACAGTAGATGGAGCAGAAACTCCTTGTGGACCCGTCATAAAGGAATGCGTCAACCTGGTACACCGGATTCAGCTTTGTTCCATCATAGGAACACCTCAAAGCAGTCTCCTCCCCTTCGCCTGTTCCAATTTTTGCCTTCTTCTTTCCCAGGACTCCACCCAGGAGGGCAATCGCAGCGACCGCCACGAGACCAATGATGATTATGGTCAGCCGTTTTCGTTTTGCCATATCTTTCATACGCTATGCGGCAACGAGATGGACCGTGTTCATCACCATGGATGCCACAAAACAAAATATAGAAAATCCATAGAGCATCCAAAGATATTTGTCAAGGAGATCCGTGGTCTCCCCTGTCCTGCCCACTAGATCCAATAAGAAGGCCCAGCCGACTGCGGAAGTGCCCAAGACAAAGAAAAGATGCATAAGGATCGTGTCAGGCACATATTGCCAGAGACAATAGAGGCAATGGTGAAAGGGAAGGCCCATGATCTTGGGCGCATGGACCTCAATCTGGGTCAGAACAAAGAGTGCTCCATTGAAGAGTGCAAACAAGGATATGAATCCCAATACCGTCCTTTGCCACCTGGGATAGGATTTAGGCCTTAGACGCCACATAGAAAGCCCCAGAATTAACACAAGGAGGATGTTGCTTACATAATACCCATAACCTAGGATGGATGCATATGCTGGTCCAAGGGTCGCTTTAGGAACCAGTCTAGTCGGTCTATCCAGGATATCGGTCACGGTCGTGCAACATGAGATCAGTGTTCCCGGGGCGATCTTGAGCATGAGCACCACATCCAACAAGCTCTCTGCAACCACAACCGCAGCCGTGGCACTCAGGAAAAGGAGTTTTCTTCCCATCAGTGGAGAGGTCTGGGTCTTCTGATCAAGAATATGGATGAGGAGCCAGGCACCGACGAGGAAGAATGCGATGGGTTTGATGATTTCGGAAATCCGTGTCACCACTCGTTTTACTTGGGTCACACCAAAGATGCACATGGCCCCATCAATATCCGAAACAAAACTCTGAAGGGTTGCATAGAACAGAGGCCAGTTGAGAAGCCGAATACCGAGCACAACGACTGCTACCAACAGGACAAGGTGTGACCTTTTCTCAACCTCAGATCTTTCCTCAACGGTCGAAGCGCGTTTCCAACGCAAGGCCAGGGTGAGGGAAAGAAGGCCTGCCCACCCCATCAACATCAAAGATATGAGCCCGATGAAGGTTTCTGTAATACTAAAAACGTTGAGGATCATTCGTTTTCCTTCCCTTCATTGCTCGGATAGGAGATTCCTTCAAGCCTGCCACGATCAAGGCTAAAGAGTACATCTCCATGGCTCTTGAATATGGGATCATGGGAGGACACGATGATGGTTTTACCTTCTGTCTTCAGCTCGGCGAGGATTTCAAGGAGCCGTTCAATGGAATCCGCATCGATATTGGACGTCGGTTCATCTGCGATCAGAATCTGTGGATTATTGATAAGTGCTCGCGCAATGGCGACTCTTTGCTGTTCTCCTCCGCTTAGCTCTTCGGGCGAATGATGAAGCCGATCACCAAGGCCCAGTCTTTCTAGCAAAGTCTTGGCCCGCTCAAACCTCTCGCTCGTATTGACACCCATCGGTACCAGTGGATAAGACACGTTTTCCCATGCGGAAAGACCGGAGAAAAGATTAAAGCTCTGAAAGACAAAGCCGATCATTTCACGCCTTATCCGTGAAAGCTCGAGGTCAGAGAATTGAGTGACATCTCGACCTTGGAGAAAGATCTTACCTGCAGTGGGGCGATCGATAGTTCCCATGAGGCTGAGGAGCGTGGTCTTTCCTGAGCCTGAAGGGCCATAAAGGACTACGCCTTGGTTTTGCAGGATCTCCAAGCTAATGTTCTCCACGGCACGGACTTCGTCGGTCCTTCCCACATTGTACCATTTGGATAAATTTTCGGTTTTTATAATAGAGTCCATGCAGTGTAGCTCCGCTGAGTTTACCCTGAGGAACGAAGGGCTCCTCAGCTATCTCATCAATTCACTGGGTGTGATACAGGCCTTTTTCCATGTTGAAAATAGGCTTCCTATTAAGGTCACTCCCAGGGCTAAGACCAAGTAAAAGACCGCATGAGATGGAAGATATCTGGAAGGGATGTCCACATCAGCGATCAGACCCACCTCGGCCACATAAAATTGCGCAATCAGAATTCCGTTGAGCCCTTTTATCCAGACCATGGAAAGAAGAATTGAGACGGAAACGGCTGCAAGACTGATCAACAAATTCTCCAGTGCAACCTTTTCCAGCACTTCCCATGTCCTCCACCCAACTGCCTTCAGCACCCCGATCTCCTTGTCCAGCTCTTTCAAGCCAAAGCCAGAGGTTACGAAGAAGGCTGAAATACCTAAGGCTGCGCCGATAATGAAAAGAACAATGAATATTCCCCCCATGTAGCCGTATCCCCGCTGAAGTCGCTCTTGAATACGACTGCGGTCCTCTATCTGAAGAGGAGGAAACGGTGTCCGGCCCTGATTCGACAGGTCATACAGAGATTTTTTCACATGAGGCATACTTTGCGGAGAGGTATAGAGTAGCAGCTGGGTTGCGTCACCTTTCATCCTGAAAAACTCATTAGCATCCTCAAGATGCATAATCAGAACATCAGAACCCCACAAGCAGGTGCGGGATAGTGTTCCCGCGCTCTTGAATACCTTTCGATTATTCGAGGCCAGTGTAAAACGTATGCCAGGTTCTACAGCGAACTCCTCAGCAATACTCTGACCAACAAGGACCTCTCCAGGAGCGTCTGGGGGAGTTCCACGCACCAGAGGCTTGAGGGCAAGGAGGGACTGTCTGTCAATTCCAACCACAGCCACGACCCGATTTGCAAAGTAGGTACGCCCAATCACTCGAGCCGTCGCGCGAGATACCCCTTGAAGGGCAGATAGCTTTTCTATAAACATCACGGAAATCGCACCGCTTCCCCCGTATTGATCTGCCGAAACATAGAGATCTGCACCCTCCCTTACAGCAATTTCGGCTTGGAATCTCAGGCCCTCAGAAATGGCCAGTGCCGTCACAAGGGGGAAAAGGATGGCAGTAAGACAAAGTGTGACAACTAGTGACCTCACCTGCCGCCGAAGGAGATCAGCCAAGGCTGCGAACAACAAATTCTTGTGTTTCAAGGCTTGCGAATGACCCATTGATCCTCAGTAATTTCTTCAAAATAGCTTACAGTTCCAGTACGATCAGGTCCATAGGAATAACCACCTGGAATGGGCCACGTGATGGAGTCGTCTACGGAAAAAATCCGGGCATCATAGTTGATAAACTGCCACATGGGAGTTGCTATGGCGCCCATTCCCAGTCCTCCCGTAGCCCTTTGAAAGACCCTTATGTCTTCAGTCCGGCGGCCTCGCCAGGCCTGAATATCGAGGGTAATGGCTGCTGCGGTTGTGACAACCATAAGGATCACAGAAATCAGAACTAAGCGGCTACGCCTTTCCATTATGTTAGCTCCGCTTCGCCACATCCCGCACGATTGCGGCTATTTCATTCTCTGAGCCCAAATCTCCAAGGCCTCTTCGTATGTGACCACCTGACCTCCAAAGCCTTTGGCGAATTTCTCGGCATCCACCCTTCTTTTGAACGCAATAAATCCTGGCGCCATATCGGTGATGACAGTGCTCTTGTAAACATAGAGGCCTTTCTTTACATCAAAAGACCGGTTGCTGAGGAGGTCAGAGGCCGTGGCTGACTTCCATTTGTCCTTAAATCGTAGGTGCAAGGTGAGACCGCACTGTACCCCGCAGGTCACATATTCTTTGCCATCAGTGGTCTTGACCACGTATCGGGTATGGGGATATTTGGACACATCCATGCCACATATTATGCACCTTTCAACTGCCCAAGCTGAAAGAACGGAAATCAAGAAAAATGTCACCAAGGACACAAACAAAAGGGCGTGATATTTAGGATTTTTCATAATAGGCTCCATACCTCTGAAAATTAATCACCGGATCTCTGTCATCTGAGAGTTATTCATCACTGGGGAGGAAAAGTAACCTTTCTCCCCAGTGAAAAAAAGAACTCTTATCTGGGCCTCTGTGTCCACAGATATATAGTAATCGCGTGAAGTTCCTTTTCCGTGATCTTACCTTTGTATCCCTCCATTTTGGGAGTCCCGCCCAGGATCTTTTCCTTGATCTTCACGCGACTATCCATTTTCTTGGCAAATTCCGCTGTATTCCATCCAATGGCTGGTCCACCGGTTCCTCCCTCTCCATGACATTTGTAGCATCCGTGTTTTCCGGCGAGCTTCTTCCCCATTGCCGACATCTTGGCCTTCTTCTTTTTAATCAAGGCCATGTCTTCTCCCCTGCCCTCAAGAGCACGCTTGAGGGCATCATCAAGAGTCCCAATAGTTCCATCGTGTTCCTTTTGATATTTCTTAGCAACATCAAGGGAAGCAAAGGCCAGTTTGCTCACCGGGGTCATGGTTCCCGGCAGGTCGCTTCCTATCAGGAAGTGGGCCTTACGACCATTGATAAGCTTCTTGGTATCATAATCGGCAACTTCCCAGCGATCGATATCCGTTGCCCTGTCCTGATATACCTTGGATGCACAGTGGATACTGCAATACCCGGTTCTTGTCCCATCCGAGAAGGTTAACCAGTGGGTCGTCTTCCAGAACATTTTCAGGTTCATGCTGCATAGAGGACACCATTTTTGCTCTTCCGCCTGAACACTCGTAAAAACAAATGAGCTTAACACAAAAATCAAGCTACATACGATCAATCCTTTTCTCATAGCTAATACCTCCTAAGCTAAATGATAAAAGTCCCCATTTCTTGTGCCAAATGATAAAACCAATTTTTGAATGGCTCATGAGGGTTAAAAGAAGTGCTTGGGAGGCTTATCTGGAGAGCTTGAATAGCCTTTGGAAAGTTGACTAGGATATTTTTGAGATATGCAGCTATAATTTTGTCCCCTGATCAAAACTGTGTTCCCCACCAAGCCCAGGGGGTTTTGGGAAGAGGGGGAAGTAAAATCAGTGCTATTTGGCGAATCACGCGTATATGTTACCAGTTTGACCGGTTTCTTTTCTTGAACTCTCAAAGGATTCTTGATCAATTTCCCATTAAACTCCCGGGCATGTAATTTGGCTGCTCTTTTTTGACCAAAGACGTGGATCTTATTTCCGGTGTGTGGAGTGGTAATTACCTCACTTACCACGTAATAAGCATCCTCTGCTTCTATCTTTTCACCGGTGATTTCATCAGTAACCCAGATAGAAGAAACTCGCTCACTATTTTCTTTCAACCAGATCCGGGCACTGAGAACACAGGAGAGTTTACTGGGTGACTTATCTCTCTGAATAATTGTCACTTCGTGTATGGGCTCTATCCGGCTACCGTCAAGACAACATCTTATTGGAGAATGGCGATGTTGGGATATAACTCCGAGAGCGGCTATGATTGCCGCAATGATAAAAGCACCAATAAAAGGTGATCGTCTCATTTCCTTTGCCCGGGTTTGTTTTGACCCCAATTTCACTTTCTTTATGTTTTCATGGCTTCCGAGGGCGGAACGATGGCCGTCCTCCATGTGGGATAGATGCTCCCAACCATCGTCAAAATGACGGCCATCATGATACACAGGACAAAAGGGATCGGAAAGATCTCTGATGGAACTGAAAAGGGTATCATGACATCCAAATTGGCTATGAAGAATTTTGAGACAACAGCGCCATTAAAGATGTGAACCCAGCCGGTTGCGGCCAGAATAATGCAAGGCACACTGATGAGGCCTAGGATAAGGTTTTCCAGGGCAACCATCTCCAGGACCTCAGGTGTCTGCCAGCCTAAGGCTTTCATCACTCCGATCTCCCGCCTCCTTTCGGACTGACCGAATCCAGAAATGACTCCTATGGCAGGGATGCCAAGGGCAAAGACAAGACAGTAGAAACCAGCGAAAACGCCTGCCTTTATGTTGAAGCCCCTCTGGGTATAACGATCGATGAGGTCCGTGGTCTGAACCCTCAGGGTAGGCAGCTCGCTTTCCTCCTCTTGCTCAGACAGCCGAACGATGATATCCACAATCTGTTCATACCCAGGCCGCGTGAAGACCAAAAGGTCCGTAGCTTTGCCCCGTATTCCAAACAAATCAGATGCGTCCTCAAAGTTCATCAGCAGGAGGTCTGCGTTCCAGACGTTAAAGGTTGATCGAAAAAGGCCAACGATCCGGAAGTCCTGTGTAGGATTCCTCTCAATGGTGAATTCACTTCCAAGCTTCAACTCAAGGTATTCTGCCGCCTTCCAGCCAAGTATCACCTCTCCTTTTGCCCTTGGCAGCCTGCCTTTGATGATCTGGACAGAAGATGGAATGAATTCAGAACCGATGCCAAGAATGGCCAAAAACTTTCCCCTCACGTAGGTGCGTCCGATCACTCGAGGCACGACCTTGGTCACCCCCTGAATCTCCTTTAGCTTCCCCATCATACTTAGCTCAATAGGCGCATTGCTCCCGTAGTTATCCCTTGCCACATAGACGTCGCAGCCTTCTCGAAGAATGCTCGAGTATTGGGATTTAACACCTTCGCAAATGGTGATGGCCGTGACAAAGGGTGAAAGGAGGGCAATCAGGCAGAGGATGACGATGATGCTGCGGACAGGATTTCTCAGTAGGCCTTTTAGGGCATTCAAAAAGAGGGCTTGATGCTTGCTGATAATCGGTGTGCTTTCCTGATTCTGTAAATCACTGACCTTAGTGGAAGGATTTCTGGTCATCGATCTTTCTTATATGGTCTAACCCAGCCACCTCTTGCGCCTCTTGTAGTGCTTGACATCACGATAGCTTTTCCGTTGTGAAAGGGCACCAAAACCAAGGTAAAACTCCTTCACATCTTCGTTCTCCTTCAACTGCTCACTGTTGCCATCCAGAACTATCCTACCATTCTCCATAACATAGCCATACTCAGCCAAGTCGAGAGCAGCCACAGCATTCTGCTCGACTATTAGAATCGAGACCTTTTCCTGTTCATTAATTGTTTTGACGATGCCAAAGATCTCCTCCACAAGCATTGGCGCCAGACCTAGAGATGGCTCGTCCAACATGACCAGCTTGGGGTGGGACATTAGAGCCCGACCGATCACCAGCATCTGCTGCTCCCCACCGGAACAATAGCCACTGGTATGGCGGCGAAGGTCCTTAAGCTTGGGGAAATACTGATAGACCCGTTCCATTTCCTCTCTCGAATTTAACCTTTTACGGGCAATGTAGCCGGCGGCAAGCAACTCATCTTCAACCGTCAGTTGTTCAAGTATCCTCCTGCCCTCCATTACCTGAATGATACCCATTTTGGCTATTTCCTCTGGGTCAGTTCGTTCTATGCTGTGGCCGTCGAAATGAATATCGCCACGACTCACCCTGCCCACCTCAGTTTTGAGCAAACCGGAGATAGCTTTCAGGGTTGTACTTTTTCCAGCACCATTGGCACCCAGCAGAGTTATGATTTTTCCGTCACCTACGTCAAGGGACACCCCCCTCAACACCAAGATAACCCCGTGATAAGTGACTTCAATATTATTGACCTTTAACATTTCGGTCCCTTTCCTCCTCAACAGAGTAAATGACCAGCTCAGCACTCACTGTCCCCTTCCTGCCATCCTCGTAGGTGAACTCGGATACCACGGGGATACTCCTTTTCCCACTATACATAGCTTCGATGACATCGCCGTAGCGCTTTTCCACGGCGGTTCGTCGCAGCTTCCTCGTTCGGGTCAGGTCAGCCTCGTCCGGGTCAAACTCCTTGTGGAGAAGGGCATACTTTCTTAGTCTGGTAGCCGGAGTCAATTGCCTGTTTACCCTGTCTATGTCCTGCCGCACAAGGTTGCCAACCTCAGCTTTTTGTGACAGGTCGGTAAAAGTCGTATAGGCAATGTGGTTCCTTTCTGCCCAGCGTCCCACATTCTCATAATCCATGTTAATTATGGCTGTTACAAACCCCCTTTCCTCCCCGATGGTTATGGCATCCTTTATGTAAGGGCTAAAGCGCAAACTGCTTTCAATCCACTGGGGGGCATATTTCTCTCCCGAACCCAACTGCGCCATCTCTTTTACCCTGTCCATGTAAACCAAATGTCCCTGTTCGTCGATAGAGCCTGCATCCCCGCTGTACCACCAGCCATCTCGCACCGTTTCCGCGTAAGCTTCCGGGTTCTTATGGTACCCGGAAAAAAGGTAAAGGCTTTTGACTAAAATTTCTCCATCTTGTGATATTTTGACTTCTACTCCAGGCAGGGGGGGTCCAACTGTACTTGGCTGTATGTCGTCACTCCTGTGTCCGGACACCATCCCACCTTCGGTGCTGCCATAGCACTGCCTCAATCTCACTCCAATTGCATTCATAAAGGCCACGGTATCCGTTCCGGTTACCGACCCGGCAGTAACAGCAAATCGGCCTTTGGTTAATCCAAGCTTGTCCCGAATCGGATCGAGCAATATCCAATCTACAAACCGGTAGACAATGCGCCTCCACAGGGGTATCTTCTCTCCAGCCACGATAGCCTCCCCCACCTTCAGCGCCACAGGCATTAGACTGCGATATACGACCTTCTCCAGGCTGCCGGCTTCGTCGATCTTGGCCCGGATCTTGGACACCCACCCCTCCCATTGCCTGGGTCCACCCAGTATCATAGTTGGAGTTATCTCTGTAATGTCATGAAATACCGTCTCCGGCTCTTCCAGGGTGTTAAGCTTCACCCCGGTAAGCAGGTGAGGGACCGTCGTGAAAAAGGCTTCGCCCACCCAGGCAGGGGGGAGATAGCAAAGAACATTGTCTTTGTGGTCAATATCGCACAATGTCAGCAGCGTTTCCGCTGAACCGATCAAGGCCCGATGGTTGATCATTGCGCCTTTAGGAAGGCCGGTTGTCCCTGAGGTGTAGAATATATTTGCAGTTTCGTCGCTTTTCGCAGCGTCTATGTTCTCCTCAAAGGCCCCGGGCTGGCTCTCTTCATATTTCTTTCCTAACTCTATAACTTCTTCATAGCTCATTATAAAGTCCTGATCGTATTTCCTCATTCCCTTCCAGTACCACCAAATGACCTTCTCCAACTTGGGCAACTTGTCCCAGACTGCCAGTAATTTGTCCACCTGCTCCTGGTCCCTGGCAACAATGAATTTGCTGTCGGAATGGCCAACAATGTATTGAAGCTCATCGGGAATAGCATCGGTAAATAGGGCTACCGTTATTCCTCGTGCTGCCTGAATAGCGAAAGAGGCCCAGTACCACTGGGGCTCATTATCACCGATGACTGCAGCTCTTTCACCAGGCCCGAGGCCAAGGCTGATCAGTCCCAGGGAAAAGTATTTGACATCTTCATAAACATCCTTCCAGGTATACTCATTCCAGATGCCGTAATCCTTGTCCCGAAAGGCTACTTCCGTGTCCCCCCAGCGTTCAAAATTGCGCCTCAATAACTTGGGAAGGGTGTCAGGTTCCATTTTTCCGTGACCTCCTCATCCGGACTTACCTAAATAAGCCCGTATGACCTCCTCATTCGTTCTGATTTCTTCAGGGCTACCTTCGGCAATTTTGCGCCCGAAGTCCAGCACCACCACCCTCTCACATATGTCCATGACCACCCCCATGTCATGCTCTACGACCGCGATGGTAATCCCCATCTCTTCGGAAATATCAAGGATAAATCTGGCTATGTCTTCTTTTTCATCCCGGTTCATCCCAGACAAGGGCTCATCGAGAAGGAGAAGTTTCGGCTCGGCAGCCAGGGCTCTACCAAGGTCGACCCTTTTTCTCATACCATATGGGAGGGCCCCAACCAGCTGCTTTCTTACAGTCTCTATCTCTAAAAAATCAATGATGTTCTCAACGACTTTCCGATGCTCTATCTCCTCCCTCCGTGTCCGGCCGAAATAGATGGCATCACTCAGAGGGCCGGTCTTAAAATGGAAATGCCTCCCCGCCATAATGTTGTCTAAGACATTGAGCCCGTCGAAGAGCTGCAAACCCTGAAAAGACCGGCCGATACCTAACTCGGCTATCCGGTGAGATTTCAGGCGAGTGACCTCCTTGCCTTCAAAGTAGATGCTACCCTTCTGGGGACGATAGAAACCGTTGACACAGTTAAAGAAGCTGGTCTTGCCCGCACCATTAGGGCCGATTATGGCAAAGATCTCGCCCTGCCTCACGTCAATATCGACATCTACCAAGGCCTCAATTCCGCCGAAACTCAGACTAATAGCCTTTGCATTTAACATCACATTGTCAGCAGGCATTCTCCGGCTCCTCTTAGATCTATAGCTTTTATGAAAATATCATGGGTAAATGACCGTCCATATCTTAGAGAATCTTACCAGGGTCTCGTCTACGGTCAAACGGTTGCGGTTGCGCAGCTCGCATCGAGATTCATGAGACGGCTGGGGAAAAAGAGAAACGCAACCCTGGCTCAGACCTAGCTTATAGGCTTGGTGATCTTAATAGAGCACATACCAGGATAGTTTTACTAATATATTCGGCCGCATAGCGCCAGGGCAGGCCGAATAACGAATAACAAAAACGATAATCCCAAAATCTTTTTCTTAAAAACTATATTTGGGCCCTCCCGGAAACAGTCTACCCCCAGGAGAGCCCTTACGCAAAGTTCTATTCCCTTTTCAATATACCTTTTTAGGAACAGGTTTCGTTGACGGCTCCTTGTAAGCCCCCTTCAGGTCCGCTTTGATAAGCCCTGGCATCCTCTTCCAAGGTGTGACTGGAACCCACTTTCCACCTTTTACCATAGCCAGTCGTGCCGTCATTGGCGCTCGGTACTGAGGGGTGTAATCGAACTTGACCAGCCCGTGAAGGTCATAGTCTTTGCCCCAGGACTCCAACTGCCGCCTCAGCACCCTGCCATTGATGCCTTTCCAGCCAACCTTGGGCACCAGTTGGTTCAAAAGATCATATATGCAAAGTACGTTCGCAGTGCCCAGGAAATAGGCGTTGAGAAGGTCCTTCTCTCGTCGCCCCCGCTCCTTGGCAATTTTCGTGGCCAATTGAATATACGGGTCGTGCGTTTCGGACCACAGCTTGTAGGGAGTTGTTCCCATGACACCCTCAGCGGCCTTGCCTGCGAGCATCGGCAAAGGCTTGTCTACAGTGAAATTGTTGCTTGCAAACTTCAAACCGTAACCAAGCTTAGCATTTGTCTTAACCAGCGGAACTACGGTCACCCACGCCCACTGACCATAAACATAGTCGGCACCGGCTTTCTTGGCTCGAGTCAGAGGAGTTGCCGCATCCACCGGGACAACAGGTATGAACTGCGTATCGACAATCTCTACGCGCCTTTTCTTGGCATATTCCAGTGTCAAAGGTTGCAGACAGGCCCTGCCAAAGGCATTGTCATAGGTCATGAACGCCAGCCTCGGTCCCCTGCCCTTTCCTTTCCAGTCCCATGTATCGGTCATATAGTCGATAAAATTGGCAAACTGGTCCGAATACATGGGAATGGTGGCAAAGGCATAGCCTGCCGGGTAGATTCCCGTCTCGCTGGCCCCGCAACTGTGGACCACAACCTCGTCCTCGGCATAACGGTCATGGAAGGCCTCATTTTCCTGGGACCCGCAAACTCCCATAAACATGAAATTCTTCCTTGGGCGCCATCTCTCGTAGATCGTGGCCCCAACCGCAAGGTCATTGGTGTGATCAGCCCATTCCACCTTCATTTTCCTGCCCTGGACACCGCCTTTATACTTGTTAATCCAGTATATAGTGTCCTGGATCCCCAGAAGGCGAGGAACATTTACGAAACCGTAGATACGGCTCATGTCGGCCCAGAAATACATGGTGAATGTCTTTTCTTTGGCCACGGCCTTAGAACCTGCGGCCGGAAAGACTAATAGAGAGATGACCATCAGAGCAACTAACACTAAATAGATTTTTCTCATCGTATTCCCTCCTTTCTGTATTGTTTATATTTTTTCTGTATTGTTTCTGTTTTTTTATGCCTCCGCATTTTTGCTGCCTTCTTTGCGATGTTTTCACCTCCTTCCACACTTGCAGTAAACAGTTAACCTATTCTATAGCGTACTTGAAAGGCCAGTGCCTGAACCGGGATTTGAGCACCTCCCAGGTGTGAGCCAGACCTCTGGGCTCGAAAATAAGGAAGAGGACAACCACCAGGGCCCAACTTATAATCGCTAAGGCTGGACCGATCTTGGGTGCATTAAGGGGTGATACCATGCCACCCAGGATTGGGCTTACAAAAGTCACCACCTCCCTTATAATTCTCAGAGATACAACGCCGAAAACGGGTCCAACCGTGGTCCCCATTCCACCGACAATCAGACACCCCAGATACCAGATAGATATGTCAATATGAAACTGCATCGGGTTTACGCTCCGGTAGTAAGTCGCATGCAAGGCGCCGGCAATACCGGCATAGAAGCAGCCGATGGCGAAGGCATAAAGTTTGTATCTTGGTACGTTGATGCCTATAACCTCACTTGCCAGGTCGTTATCCCTGATGGCAACAAAGGCTCGCCCCAATCGGCACCGAACGAGATTCCTGGCAAAAAATGTCATGAGCACCGTGAGCACTATGACCACATAGTAGAAAGCTTCATTTTGTCTGAAGTCGATGCCCCCTAACTCAGGACGATTAACTCTTATGCCACTCACGGCGTGGAAATAGTCGGGAAAGGCGTGGTTAAAAAATGCTACGATTATGAACTGGGCCGCAAGAGTGCTCATGGCCAGATAGAGCATCTTGAGTCGGAAGGAAGGGAGGCCAAAGAGCACGCCGACTGCGGCGGCAGCAATGCCGGCCAAGGGCACGGTTGCCCAGAAGTTCCAGTGGAAGGAATCCATAAGCACGGATGTGGCGTAGGCGCCCACAGCCACGAATGCCTGGTGACCTATGGAAATCTGACCGGCATAACCCGTAAGGATGTTGAGCCCAAGAACAGCAATCAAAGGTATCCCGGTCAGGATCATGAAGCCCAAAAAGTAGGAGCCGGCAAAAAGTGGCAACAGGGCCAAAAGAATCAGAAAGCCTATGAGTACTGCCCACTGGGGGCCGGTACGGACAATAGCCATGTCCTGTTCATATTGGACATCAAAAACACCAGCCGGTCGATCCATTTTTTCTCTACAGCCTTTCTATCCGCACCAGTCCGAAGAGACCGTACGGCTTTACTATCAAAATGAAGAGCAAGATAATAAAAGGTATGACATCGGCCAGGGCAGGGCTAAAGTACCCTCTGACCAATGCCTGGAGCACGCCCAATCCCATGCCGGCTACTATGGCTCCCGCAATGGAGTCAAGGCCTCCAAAAAGCACAACCGCCAATGCCCCAATCAATGACGAATACATTAAGTAGTGAACACCGCTTACCGCGCCCAAGAAGAGCCCGGCCACGACACTTAACATTCCTGCAAGGACCCAGCTAAGGCTGAAAACGCCTCTCACCGGCAGTCCCAGGCTCTGAGCAACCTGATGGTCCTCGGCCGTAGCCCTCATCACCCTGCCCATGAGAGTCCGCCAATAGAAGAAACTAAATGCGGCAAAGGCCACTATCGATATTCCGATGCCCCATAGAAGCTCGTGGACTATCACCACTTCACCCAACTTGACGGTTTCACCGGGGAAGTTCACCGGCATGTCATACCCAAATGTTCCCCACGCTAAAATGTTTACCCCCTCGATAACATGGGCCAGCATAATGGTCAGCACAAAGGCAGTAAAGAGGGGTTGTCCAATCAATGGGCGCATGAGCAGCCTCTCTATGCCCAGCCCGAGGAGCACTCCAAAGGCCAGCCCGGCTATCATCCCGGCCACCACTCCGAACATGCCGATAAGGGTCACCAGCATAAATGCCCCGAGCGTTACCATCCATCCCTGGGCTATATTAAATACCTTCGTGGACTTGTAGATGATAACAATACCCAGGGCAATAAGCGTGTACATGCCGCCGAAAAACAGGCCTCCGACAATGAACTGCAGGAAATAATCCACGTTGAGTTCCTTTCTCAGTCCTATTCTGTCACATCAATTTTCCAGTTTTTGACGGATGTGCACTGGACCTTGATATAATACTGACCTGGTCCTTTAAAGACCTTAGTACCCGTTCCGGGGCCCACCGTGGTCGCATCAACGAAGTTTTCGGTTTGCCCCCTGGGATAAACCGCTATCATTTGCCCACCCCACGAACCCTTGGGTTCCATCGCATAGGTGAGTTTGAACTCTTTCCCCCGAATTTTGAAAGGCTTTGTGGTCGTATCTGTGCCTCCAGAAAATGTAGCCGGCGATGTGAGCGGCTCGCTGACTCCCGCTCGGACAACCTCCACTTGCCAATTAGCAATCTTCTTGGCCCTGACCTTGATATAGTACCTACCCTTCCCCTTGTAGAGATAGGTGCTGCCACTGCCCTCCGGCAAGGGGGAGCTAACAACCATTTCGGTATAGTTGACTTTGTCTCCCTCCGGATACACGTATAGGACAAAGTTGTACCCCCTCTTCACTGCAGCTTTATATTTCCAGTTGATCTGCCATTCCTTGGTGTTTATGTTAAACGGATTGCCGGTAAGGCCTTTGGAACCACTCAGAAAGACAGGCCCCAAGGGTTCGGGTGCCACCCCCAGATGGGCACAGGAAAAAGTTCCCAGCAAAAATAGTAACCCGCAGCTGATAAAAAAGATCTTTCTCATTTTAACCTCCTCCTTTCTGCTTATGTTTTTGGTTTGGGCTCCCGGCGCACCGACTGTTGCACATAGCACACAGTCGTGCCTGAGCCCTGTTTGTTAACGATCTCACCTCCCAGGGCCAAAGATTTTCTCGTTCAAGAAAAACTAACCCTGGATACCCCGTGCGGAAGCACGGGGAGGAAAGGGTTACCTTAGTATCCCACCCAAATATTCTGTTGGACAGAAGGCGAGAGTTCTTAAAAGCGCCGCTGCAAAAGAGATCTTTCTGAGATACCCAGAGGTAAAGAGAGAACTGTGGGGCGGCGAATTCTGGGAAGATGGATATTCTGTCAGGACGGTTCAAGACAAAGTCACCAGCGAAACGATAAGGTAACATATCCGGTGCCATAGGCATGAGGAAAAAACTCCTAAACAGTTAGAACTTACTTTCTAATGCCCAGTGCGGAAGCACAGGGTTCTTTAGTTCGGTTAGGATGTTTGGTTTCCTTGAGAACGTAAGGCAAGGTCGGTTTCTTAACTAAGCTTATAATTTATTAATTTTTTGATGTCAAGTCCTTTTTCCAGTCTTTTTTGAAATCCGAAATCCCATTTCATAACCATCTCCAAGTGGTTGAAATTGATCGGCAAATTTATTTTTTCTGGGAGGGACTATAGGTCGAATTGGTTGAGTTGATAAGGTCATCCTTTTTCCAGGAAGGGGTATAGTAAAATTAGGCTCGTGTGTAAAGGATGAGAGTTCATCAAATCGGGCGGACACAATAGACCAAGATGTTGTGGTATCAATGAGCGCCCAACCATAACATAATACATGTTATTTGATCTTGACATACAACCATAATTTTCCTAA
>DAOVAK010000164.1 GCA_030671095.1 Deltaproteobacteria bacterium
TGGAAGCGGAAGTGGATTCCAGATTCGGTAGGGCCTCAAAATTTCTGCTTGTTGATACGGAGACGATGGCGTTTAAGGTCATTGATAACGCACAGAGCCTCAATCTCCCTCAGGGGGCAGGAATCCAGGCCGTTCAGAATCTCATTCCCCATAAACCGGATGTGGTTCTAACGGGGAATTGCGGACCCAAGGCATTCAAGACCCTTGAGGCGGCCAGTGTGGATGTGGTGCTCGGTGTTAAAGGCAAAATTAGAGACGCCATCCAGGCCTATTTGGACGGGAAGTACCAGCCGGCTAAAGAGTCCAATGTGGAAGGGCATTGGATGTAATGGAGGACCCAGATGCCAATCTATGAGTATCGTTGTAACAAGTGCGGGGCCATCTCGGAGTTCTTGACGGGTATCGAAACGGGTGAAACCATCACTTGCCAAGACTGCGGAAGTCTTGAAATGGAAAAGATCATGTCTGCGCCATCCTTTCTCAGTCATGCAACGGAGCGGACCCCGGGGCATACCTGTTGTGGACGCGAGGAGCGATGTGAAAGACCTCCCTGCTCCAGTGAAGGGACGTGCAGGAGGGATTAATGGAGCCTGGGCAAAGTCTTAGAGGGTAGAAAGAATGTACACCAAAGACTACTACCGAATCATGGGACTTCCTGGTGATGCCTCAGAAGAAGAGATAAAGCGTGCTTACCGGAAGCTCGCCATGCAATATCATCCAGACCGAAACAGGGATGATCCACACAGTGCGGAAATATTGAAGGAGATCAATGGCGCCTACCACGTGCTTGGAAACAAAGAAAGGAAGATGACCTATGACCTAATGTATCATCGTCGGATAGAAGATGATCTATTCCAGGGGATAGACTCCATGCATGCGGACCTGGAGTCCGTGCTGCGTGGATTTGCCGCGAGACAGCACAGGGCTTCGCGGAGACCTTCTTGCAGGCGAAGAGGACACAGGGGGAGAGGGTGCGGAAGATGGCGAGAGCAGTCCTGATGTACCCATGATTGTCCATGGAACAAAGTGAAAAGATAGGGCTCTATTCCGTTGGGACAAACCTCCTGCTCGTGGGGATTAAATACGGGCTAGCACTTCTCTCAGGCTCTGTGGCCCTTGTCGCCGATGCCATCCACTCCGCCACTGATGTCATTTCATCGGCAACCGTGTTTGCCGGGATAAAGATCTCCAAGAGAAAATCCAAAAACTTCCCATACGGTCTTTACAAGGTGGAGAACTTCGTTTCTCTGCTTTCTTCTATCTTGATCTTTTTGGCTGGCTACAAGATTGTCCATACCGTCTTCTTCAAACCCCAGACCCTCAAAACTGAATTTCTACCTTATGCTATGGTGGGTGTCCTGGTGACCATGGCGATTACATTTGCCTTCTCCCGCTACGAAATGAGGCAGGGCAAGGTGATTGGCTCCCCAAGTCTTATGGCGGACGCACAGCACATCCGTACAGACATGCTCTCCTCGGCCGTCATTCTTGCAGGACTTGTGGGTGGATGGTTTGGTCTAAACCTAGACAAGATAGCAGCCCTGCTGGTTGTTCTTCTTGTTTTCAAGGCAGGATTCGGAATCCTCGTGGATGCCCTTCGTGTCCTTCTGGACGCATCTATTGATTTCGAGACCATGGACCGCGTGAAAACCATCATCCTGAATGATCCCCAGGTGCTCTCCATTAACGCCCTTTGGGGGAGGAACTCGGGCCGTTTCAGGTTCATAGAAGCGGACATTGTCGTAAAGGCCACGAACCTGGATAAAGCCCATTTTGTAGGCCGGAGAATAGAAGGGAAGATCAGAGATGACGTATCACATGTGGACCATATCCTGATTCATTACGAACCCCAGAAGAAAGACACAAGAACCTGTGCTGTTCCTGTGATGGAGGACAGGGAAACACTATCTGAACATTTTGGAGAGGCGCCCTACTTTTACGTCGCCACATTGCGGGAAAAAGATGGTGTCTTGCTCTCGGAATCCTATCACCACAATCCTTTCGCTGGGGAAGAGAAGGGCAAAGGGATCAAGGTGAGCGAGTGGTTGATCGAAAAGGGCGTGGATACCGTTTATTCACCCAGAGGATTCAAGGGAAAAGGACCAGGTTACGTGTTCTCCGATGCAGGCATAGATGTGGTTGTAACGGAGGATAGAGCCCTGGAGAATATCCAAAGGAGCTTTGGTGCCTAACAGGCCCTACTGGACCCTCTAGCCGGGGATGTTCATGATTTCCTTCGTTTTGACCGGACTGTTCCTGAGAACCTGGCCCGCCTTTAGATTTCCACCCTGAAAACAGGGCTACGTTGCAAAACCTTCTAAAAATTTTTGCTCTCACTATGATATGGCTCCTTTGTTTTGCATCGCAAGGTCTTTCCGACCGGAGCGGCGCCATGGCTGAATCCGAAGGTTTTCTCCTTATTGTATATGACAACAATACCTTGAGACAGGACTTGACCGCTTCCTGGGGCTTCTCCTGTCTCATTGACCTGCCTCATTCTTGTATCCTTTTTGATACCGGGGGCGATGCTTCGATCCTTCTTCGGAATATGCGTCGAATGGATATTGACCCCAGCAAGATTGACAGCGTGGTCTTATCCCATGGACATGGAGACCACACAGGCGGCCTGTTTGGTCTTCTTCAGGTCCACAATGATGTCACCGTTTACATCCCCGAGTCTTTCCCAAGGCGCTTCAAAGAGGAGGTCATTTTCATGGGAGCCCGAATCAAGGAGGTGGGAGGGCCGATGATGATCCATCCGGGTGTCTACACGAGCGGTGAGTTGGGCAAGGGCATCAAGGAGCAATCACTCTTTCTAAAGACCCTTGAAGGCCTGGTTATTATCACCGGCTGTGCCCACCCTGGTATCGCAAAAATCGCGGAGGAGGCCCGACGACTTCTCGACGATAAAGTCCACCTGGTGATTGGAGGCCTTCATCTTTCAGGGCATTCTCGTTCCCAGATAAGAGCAATTACCGAAAGGCTAGATGCCATGGGCATGGAAAAGATAGCGCCCTGTCACTGCAGCGGTGACACGGCCAGAGCCCTTTTGAGGAGCCATTATACTGATAATTACATTCCCTGTGGGGTTGGGTTAGTGTTAGGGATACCCAGCCTCCAAAGATGAGGAGACAAAGGGCATTTAAAGCGCTTTTACCGAACCGATTCCAGGCTTCAAATGGCACGCACTAAATCAAGCAGAATATTTCATATTTGCAATACTCCCCACCACTAATCGCTGCACGAGTGAAATAAAGGCCCTTCTCCAGCAGAAGGCCACATCCACCCAGAAACAGAAAATAAGCCTATTGTTTCAATATGTTGCAATTTTTTGCCCTTTCTCCAGGACTTGGCATGAAAGGTGCTAAGCACATAAGTGGTAACCGTTCCATTTGTGCGCAAAATTTAGCAAAGATAATACCGCTTGGCGATTTTGATACGAAAGGAGATCTAAAATATGAGGGTAGCTGTAAGTTCCAGTGGTAAGGATTTGGATTCACAAATTGACCCGCGTTTCGGCCGGTGTGCCTACTTTTTAATCGTCGAGACAGACGATATGGGGTTTGAGGCCTTTGACAATGAGAATATTGCCCTGGGTGGCGGTGCGGGCATTCAATCAGCCCAATTTGTAGCTTCTCTAGGCGCCAAGGCCGTCATAACCGGAAATTGTGGTCCCAATGCGGTGCGTACCCTATCGGCGGCCGGAATAGAACTATTCACCGGCCAGATGGGGACCGTGAAAGAGGCCGTAGAGAGACACAAGCATGGGAAACTGAGGCCCACCAGCGAGGCCAATGTGGCTGGCCATTACGGTATGGGCATGGGCAGCGGCACGGGGATGGGTCGTGGCATGGGCATGGGCCGTGGCATGGGCGGAGGTCGCGGCATGGGCGGAGGTCGCGGCATGGGCATGGGCCGTGGTATGGGCATGTCTGGGAGGAATGTTTCAGGCCAGGTGGCGTCTGAAGATTTCACTGGCGACCAGGAATTGAAGACCTTAAAAGAGCATGCCGAAAACCTCAAAAAGCAGATGGAAGAAATTGAAGACCGGATCAAGAAGCTAGAAAAGGATGATTAAACCCATATCACCTGGAAAAAAATAAAATGGCGGTTTGTCATCAATGAAGATAGGTATACCGATCTGGGAAGATAGGATTTCACCCGTCTTGGATACGGCGTCGAGGCTGTTGATCGTCGAAGTCGTGGACCGAAAAGAGGCTTCCCGTTTTGAAACATACTTGGAGGAACAGGACGTATGTCATAGGTGCGTCCGCATTCGGGGACTTGGGATAGATACCCTCATATGCGGTGCGATATCACGTGCTTTTTCAAAAATCTTGGAGGCTTCAGGTATTACTGTAGTCCCAGGGATATCTGGCCATCCAGAGGATGTCCTGAATGCCTATCTCCAAGGGGACCTCTCCCATTCGAGGTTCTTAATGCCGGGGTTTAAGAGGAAAAAATCCTTGCCCTAGAACAAATCATTGGCCGGCACATCATGGGAGCCAAAGAGAAGAGCTAGGTAAGCGACTGCGAGAAAAAGGATTAAGGCTGCAGTCTAATTCAATATTTTTCAAGATTGGAGGTTAAAGCCCAATGGGCAATACAGACAAGAGTGGCGGATTGGACCAGAAAGACAAGCACGACATACAGGATGCTGAGATCGGCGAAAGGTTAAAACATATCAAAAACAAGATTTTGGTCATGAGCGGCAAAGGGGGTGTGGGAAAGAGCAGTGTGGCTGCCTATCTCTCTGTCGCCCTCGCCAAAAGAGGTTACATGGTGGGTCTTATGGACGTGGATCTTCATGGACCGAGTATCCCGAGATTACTGGGTCTGAAGGGGAGTATTCAACCCTCCTCCCACCCCGGAAAAGCGCTTCCGATCAATTTTCTGCCCAACATGCAGGTCATGTCCATTGAGGTGCTCATGGGAGATAACAAGGATGCGGCGACCATCTGGAGAGGCCCCCTCAAGATAGGCGTTATTAGGCAGTTTATATCAGACATTGAATGGTCGGATCTTGAATATCTCGTCATAGACTCACCCCCGGGTACCGGTGATGAACCCTTGACGGTGGCACAGACCATACCAGACGCCAAGGCCCTGGTTATCACTACACCGCAGGAGATCTCACTGGCTGATGTGAGGAAATCTATCAGCTTTTGCCGTCAGGTGAACATGCAAATCCTGGGTGTGGTGGAGAATATGAGCGGCCTTCAGTGTCCGCACTGCGGAAAGAATATTGAACTGTTCAAGACCCGGGGCGGCCTATCGGTGGCTGAGAAAGAGAACTTGAAGCTCTTAGCTTCCCTGCCCATCGAACCCGAGGTTGTTAGGCAAGGGGATATGGGAAGTGTGGTAATGCTGGACGACGAGCAACTTCCCTTTACCCGCACCTTTAACAGTATGGTAGATCAAATCGTTGAACTGAGTCACAGGGAACCGCTGGTTCTCGTTAAAGAAAAAAAGGACATGGAGGTAGTAATGGAAAAGATTAATTTTGCTGTCCCGGTTTCTGGAGGCAAGCTTTGCGCTCATTTCGGGCACTGCGACCAATTTGCCCTCATTGAAACTGAAAATGGAAAAATAAAGGCCAAATCAATGCACACCCCTCCACCACATGAGCCAGGCGTTCTGCCGAGCTGGCTTCATGAGCTGGGAGCCGATATTATTATCGCCGGCGGAATGGGATCCAGGGCTCAGGGTTTCTTCAATGAGAGCGGCATCAAGGTCGTCACTGGAGCACCCATGGATTCTCCGGAGGCTTTGGTCAATCAATACCTTTCTGATGCCTTGGTGATCGGAGAGAATATCTGTGATCATTAAATATAGAATCGCTCCGCGATTTTATTATTTGAAGCAAAAAGGGATCTGTTCAAATGGCAAAAGAAGACGACGAGAACGGTATTGCCGAGATGCTTTCTGAGTCCGGGTATTCAGATAAGGCCATCCATTATTTTCAGACAAGGGAGAACATTGGCATCATTGAGGATGCGGATCAGGTGACCGATCTCACAGGCCCCTGTGGAGATATGATGAAAATATCTCTACATATCGAAAGGGATAGGATAGATGATGCAAGAATACAGGTGTTGGGCTGTCCAGGGGCAGTTGCTTCGGGGTGTGCGCTCATAAACCTTGCCAGGGGCAAGACCCTGGAACAGGCAGGGGAGATCGACGTTGATCTCCTGTATAAGGAGCTCGAAAGACTGCCAGATCAAAAGCTACACTGCGCCCGTCTAGCCATCAAGACCCTTCAAAAGGCCCTGGAACAGTATAAGGAAAAATGCATAAAAGCAGCAAACTCATAAGAACAGAATCGACGTATCTAAACGGTCATTGCGAGCCCGCTCCGTCCCGGTGGGACGAGAGTCCCTTCGGGAAAGGGCGCGGCAATCTCGATGCCTATGAGCCCGCCCTGGCGCGAAGCTTCGGAGTACTAGAACTAAATTTTCG
>DAOVAK010000364.1 GCA_030671095.1 Deltaproteobacteria bacterium
AAGAACATTGACCATGGGATCCTCTATCAGCGTGTGGTGGAAACGGCAGATAACGGGATCATTCCCACGCTGAGCTATGTGATAGGGTTCCCTGTGGAGGAGAAGGGGGATATTGATGAGACCCTGTGGCTGGCTTTGAGAGCCGGTATCGTGGGCAACAACAATCCCCTGATCCAGCTACCCACGGTTTTACCGGGAACGGGTCTGCACGAGCAGTATGGTGCTCGTCTCGTTCGTGAGGTGGATACCTACTTCGCGCTGGGGCTTGAGTTTGACAGGGGAAGACGGTTGGGATCCGATGAGGAGATCATCGATTCAGATCCAAAGATATACAGCAGTTTTTACAATCTGCCTTGTCCAGGACGGTCCCTGGAGGACCTTAATCTTATTGCAAGCCATTTTCCTCTCATGGTTCGGTTCTATCCCAAGAGTTTCCTGCTTTTGAGCCTGGAGCTCCGTGAATCTGTGTCAGACCTTTTTTTGCACTGGCTTCATTGGCTCCAGGGGCATTTGGGGAGGAGAGGGCTTACCCTATCGCCACAGGATTGTTTTCTCCATTTCAGGGAGTTTGTCTCCAAGACCCTGACAAAGCAGGGTAAAATGGTCAGGAAACACTTCCCGGATGTCTTGAAATATGAAAACACCGCCCTGGAAGTGGGGAAGTTTGGCCCTGAAAAGAGCGTGTTTCACATGGATCTTAGCCGAATCCGTGAATTCAAGCCGGTCAAAAGTGAAAAAATAATCACTGAAAAATTTGATTTTGATCTCCCTGGTGTTATATTAGACCTTAAGAGTGGGAATTTCAAAGCGTCATACCCTGACCGAGAAACCCTGCTTGTCTTCACGCAAGATGATGATCTGTTGGATGTATCTGAAATCAATGCCTTTGCGAGAGATTTTCTGGGCCTCTGTGACGGAAAAAGGACGGTTCAGGGCATTTCACGGGAACTCTACAAACAATACGGGCAGGATATGAAGCCTGAGAATTTTTTTGACGGCTGTGTGGAGGCCGTCCAAGTTTTGGGGAAAAAGAGGTTCATCGAGTCAAAGTGACCTAGAAATCCCCTGGAAAGGAGGTGAATGGATTGCTACAGATCAAAGAGGTAGAGAGGAAAGTTTCGTATGCCGCCAGTTGTCATGCACCGGCCTGTCATGCTCCGGCGTGTCACGCACCCGCATGTCACTCTCCCGCGTGTCATGCACCTGCATGCCATGCTCCGGCGTGTCACGCACCCGCATGTCACGCTCCGGCATAGATGGCGAACCAGATCTTTTGATCCAAGCGGGGAGATCTCATGGGATCTCCCCGCTTGCTATCCACGTGGAGTGATGGAATTATGGAGTAGTGGAGTAGTGGAGTACTGGATGAAGATGACCAGGAAGAAATATTCATTATTTTGAAAGACCCACTACTCCAATACTCCAATACTCCATTACTCCAGCACTCCATGGCTTCGTTACTCTCTTATTCCAAACTAGTTAAACCCCCAGTCTCTAGCGACCAATGAAAAGCTTACTCATCGATCTTCTTGTTTGCCCCACCTGCCTTCCTCTGGAAAAAGAACTCGTTTGCCAAATCGAGGAAGAGCATGGCAATGATATTTTGTCCGGATTCCTAAAATGCGATGAGTGCGGAACCCGCTACCCTATCCAGGATGGAATAGCATCCCTGTTTCCAAGGACCGATGAGAAGAATAGGGTAGAACCCTCCAAA
Organism: Deltaproteobacteria bacterium; assembly: GCA_030671095.1. The sequence goes on from DAOVAK010000364.1 coordinate 1,715, forward strand.
TACGAAAGTTCTTCTGTTGTCTCCTCCTACCTGTGGAGTCACTTTTCAGACATGCTAAAAGAAGATGAGGCGAGTACCGCCTATAAGGATTGGGGAGACCTCATAGACTATCAGAATGGATTTTCACTGGACGCCGGTTGTGCTGTGGGTCGGTTCACATTTGAAATGAGTATGAAGAGCGACTTTGCCGTAGGTATTGATAATTCACGTGCCTTTATTTCCGCGGCTCGGGCGTTGATGAAAAATCGAAAACTGGAAGTCACCATTAAAGAAGAAGGACTGCTCACCAGAGAAAAGCGCATCCAGCTTCCGGAGAAATGGAGCTCGGACAAGGTTGAGTTTATAGTGGGTGATGCACAGGTTCTCCCTTTCCGGTCAAGAACTTTTTCTTCACTCGCCTCTCTAAATTTGGTTGACAAGGTTCCATGGCCTTTGGCGCATCTGGAAGAAATGAACCGTGTTGCGCGGGAGAGTGAAGCACAGTTTCTCTTTTCCGATCCCTTTTCCTGGTCATCGGAGGTTGCAAGGGAGGAGAATTGGTTGGGCGGCACGCAGGAAGGGCCATTTCGTGGAGAAGGGGTAAATAACGTTGTTTCCCTGTTGGCAGGCAAAAAGGGGGAACTTTCGCCTCCATGGAAGATTGATAAACAAGGGCATGTCTGGTGGAAAATCCGCACCCATCGCAACCATTTTGAGCTCATCTGGAGCAGTTTTATCAAGGCAAGCCGTTGAAGTGACGGCTCTACCCTATCATCTCATTCAAGATCCCTCTAGAGCGTCAATCAATTCCTCAACATAACGGAAGGCCTGCTCCCAAAGGAATTTCTGTCCCGGGTCCAGACCTAGCCGGGCAAACATTTCCGCCGGAGATTGGGAAGAACCTGTGCTGAGTAGATCCATGATCCCTTGCAAGAAATCTTCTCCTTTATCCTGAAGATTTTGATACAAGACAATAGCGAGTAAATTTCCGAATATGTAGCTGTAACAGTAAAATGGATGATGGATGAAATGGGGAATATGGGCCCAGCCCCACCGATAATCAGGGATCATCTCAACGTCCTCTGCGTAAAGCCTCTCGTTTTCATCCCACCAAAGTCGGCAGATTTCTTCTGTACTCAACAACCGGTTTTGCCTCTGGCGATGGATGGCCTGTTCAAAGCGTGTGAGAACATTTTGTCGATACACGGTAGTAATAATCCCGTCCATGTGTGATGAGAGCAGGGTAGGGACTTGAGCGTGTAACTCTTCCCTTTTCAGGAGATGCTGGGTGAGGACGATCTCATTAAAGGTGGAAGCGGTTTCTGCAAGAATAGGGGATGGGTCAAAATTAAGAAAACGCTGTCGGGAGGCAAGCCGGTAATGAATTACGTGTCCCAACTCATGGGCGAGAATCGCCACGTCCCGCAAATTCCCGCTGTAATTCATCATAACAAAAGGGTGTTGGGAAGGCGCAAAGCACTTGCAAAAGGCCCCACCCCTCTTCCCTCTTCTTAATTCTGCATCAACCCAATTTTTTTCAAAGAATTCATGCGCAATTGAGTGGAACGAGGGATGGAGCGTCTCCATAGCCTCAAGTACGAACGCCTGTGCCCTTGGAAAGGGGATCTGCGTTCCCTGATCATTAAGTGGCGCCCCCAGGTCAATGTTTTTCAGTTTGTCGAGGCCCAAAAGACGCGCCTTTTTGCGAAAATATCTCCGGGCCAAAGGATAGTGGGCCTCCACCACCTCCATCATCTCTCCGATAATTCCATGATCCAGCCCATCCGTGATACACACCCTATGCATGGGGGAAGGATGCCCCCTTTTTAGGTTTTCCAGACGATGATCCAAGAGCAATGCATTGAAGATATTTCTAAGAACGACGCTCTGTCTGCCAAGTTCTTCAAGAAGAGTCTGGTAAGCATTTTCACGAAGTGAGCGATTGGGTCCATAGAGAAGGGATAAGACCTGCTCTACGGAGAAGGATTGGACTTGGCCTTCTATATCCAGGCCAACTTGAAGGGAGGCCATGAATTCATCATAAAAGGATACAAGGGCCTTTCTTCCTGAGAGACGCATCCTTTGGATGATCGTTTCCTCGGATTCACTCAAGGCATAAGGTTTGAGTTTTGTCTGTTGAAGCAGGTGATGGCGATAGCTTTGAAGCGCATTGTGCCTTGCCAGCCTTTTGAGCGTATTCTCAGTCAGCGCCATAATCTGAAGCGGGAAAAAAGTGAGCATCTCCAGGATTTCATTCCAAGCCTCCCTGACTCTTTGAAAAAGACCATCTCTTTTTTGGTCGCGCACATCAGATGCGTGGTAGAGATAGGCAAAAGCATAGGGTTTCATTCCCAACTCATGGATGGATTCATATTCCTGAATGGCGGAAAGCA
>DAOVAK010000349.1 GCA_030671095.1 Deltaproteobacteria bacterium
ATCTTTCCAATATATTGGAAAGATTGAACGTTAAATTTGGGTAGCTATAAACCCGTCTGAGGGCTACGTTTAAGACCTGTGATAGCATCCATTCAGGTGAAAATATCGGCTAGACAGAAATCCTGTGATATGTCTGACACCGCACGAATGTTGGTTTTTCATTTATTTTGCGTTGATTTTAGTCAATTTTAGGAGTATTCAGGAAGACATACCACTCAATAACAGGTTAATTTGGGTAGTCTATACTTCACGATTTTTCAAGCTTACAAAACGAAATCGTGAATAATTATGGGTGCCTATTACTAGCTTTTATAGGCAAGTAAGATGGACATCTAGGCTGCTGGAGCTCAACAGGAAATCTGAGGACCCAGATTTGACTTAAAGCCACATCTCTTTTACACTCTATCTTGATAAAGCAATTTTCCACCCTTTATCCTTCAAATCGGCTTTTCTTCTTAAACTTATCTGGAGGGTATAAATAATGAAATGCCCGAAATGCCAACATGAAAATTCTCAGGATATGAAATTCTGTGGGGAGTGTGGGGCCAAATTAGAAATCATTTGTCCAAAATGCAGTTCTTCAAATCCGCCCCAATTCAAGTTCTGCAGTGAATGCGGTCATGATTTAAGGGAGCCCAAAGAAACCCCTCTCATTAAATACGAGCAACCCCAATCCTATACCCCCAAACACCTAGCCGATAAGATCCTCACTGCCCGAAGCTCTATTGAAGGTGAGCGGAAGCTTTTGACCGTTCTCTTCGCGGATGTAGCCAATTACACCTCCATATCTGAGAAGCTTGACCCCGAGGAAGTTCACCAGATCATGGATGGTTGTTTTAGGATTCTGATGGATGAGATCCACAAATATGAGGGGACAATCAACCAGTTCACCGGCGATGGTGTCATGGCCTTGTTTGGTGCGCCTCTGGCTCTTGAAAGCCATGCTCAAAATGCTTGCCAGGCGGCTCTTGCCATTCGCAATGCCATCGAAAAATATAGCCAAACATTAGAGGATAAATTCTGCATAATTTTCAAGATGCGTATGGGTCTTAACTCAGGCCCAGTGGTCGTGGGCTCCATCGGGGATGATTTGCGAATGGATTACACGGCCGTTGGCGATACAACGAATCTTGCGTCCCGCATGGAGAGCATGGCAGGGCCTGGCACTATCCTCGTTTCCACAAACACCCAAAGGCTAGCAAGGGATTTCTTTGAGTTCAAACCGTTGGGAAAGGTCGAGGTTAAAGGAAAAACGGAGCCGCAAGAGTCTTTTGAGCTCATCAAGGCTAGCGAGGTTGCAACTCGGATTGAGGCGGCTTCTGTGAAAGGCTTGACCAAGTTTATCGGCAGAAAGAACTCCTTGGCCGCCCTGATGGAGGCGTATGAGAAGGCGAAAGCAGGGTCAGGGCAGGTGTTAGGGATTGTGGGCGAGGCTGGAGTTGGGAAATCCAGACTGCTGCTGGAAATTAGAAATGTGCTTCCAAAAGGCGCATACACATATCTCGAAGGTCACTGTCTCCATTACGGCGACTCTATGCCCTACCTGCCCATATTCGATATTTTGAGATCCTACTTTGGGATCAAAGAGGGGGATCGGGAGATTGTCGTTAAGAAAAAGATGGAGGAAAAGGTCCTTCATCTTGATGAAAACCTTAGGGGTGCGCTTCCGTCTTTCCAAGATCTTTTATCCCTCAAGGTGGAAGACGATGAGTATCTGAGGCTAAAACCCAAGCAGAGAAGAGAAAGGGCTTTTGAGGCTATAAGGGACCTATTTATTCGAGAGAGTCAGAATAAAATGTTCTTTGTTGCTATAGACGATGTGCAGTGGATCGACAAGACGTCTGAAGAGTTTCTGAATTACCTCATTGATTGGCTGGCCAATGCAAAGGTCTTGTTAATCCTCCTATACCGACCCGAATATACCCACCAGTGGGGGAGCAAATCCTATTACAACCACATCGGCCTGAATCAACTGACCATGAAATCCAGTGATGAATTGGTTCACGCCATCCTGGAAGGAGGAGAGGTTGTCCCAGAGCTAAGTGAACTCATTCTCAATCGGGCCGCTGGCAACCCTTTGTTCACAGAGGAGTTCACCTACACTTTACTGGAAAACGGCTCTATTGAGAGGAAAGACGGGCAGTATGTGTTAAGCCGGAATGCCGCAGATATTGAGGTCCCGGATACGATTCAGGGTATCATAGCCGCCCGGATGGACCGCCTGGAAGAAAACCTCAAGCGGACCATGCAGATGGCATCGGTGATTGGGAGGGAATTTGCCTTTCGCATCCTTCAGACAATCACGGGCATGCGCGAGGAACTCAAATCCTATCTCCTTAATCTTCAGAGATTAGAGTTCATCTACGAGAAGAGTCTCTTTCCCGAGCTGGAATACATCTTTAAGCACGCCCTCACCCAGGAGGTGGTGTACAACAGCCTCCTTCTCAAACGCAGGAAGGAGATACACGAGCGGATCGGAGAGGCCATTGAAGGGATCTACGCGGAGCGGTTGGAGGAGTTCTACGAGATGCTGGCTTACCGCTACGCCCGAAGCGGCAACGCCGACAAGGCCTATCACTACCTCAAGCTCTCCGGGGATAAGGCCAGGGTTGGGCACGCCAACTGGGAGGCGTTTCGGTTCTATAGGGAGGCCATTGATGTCTTGGGCCGAATGCCCTCAACCGACTCGAACAAGAGAGAAGGGATCAAAGTTCGTCTCTCCTTAGCGATGCCAGCGATGTTCCTGAGTTATCCGGAAGATTCCATCAATGTGCTCAAGGTCGGGATGGAGTTGGCAAGGGAAGTGGGAGATGCCAGAAGTCTTGCGAAATTGGACGGCACGCTTGCACATGCCTATGCAATAAAAGGGGAGTCTATTCTGGCGATTGAACACGCTGAGAAGTGTTTTCAGGAAGCGCAAGAGATCCAGGATCTCGATCTGATGGCCCCAGTGGCTCGGGATCTCACCTCAGCTTACATGTTTGCTGGAGAATTTTCAAAAGCTGTTCCCATTTTTTCCACGGTAATTCCACTCATTGAGAAGGCAAACAAACGCTCTGAATCCTTTGGAAGGCCCGCTAGCGTCTATACCTTTCTTTGTGGCCTCGCAGGTTTCATTATGGGCCTTTTGGGTTCGATGAATGAAGCGGAGGACCTGTGTGAGAAGGCCTGCGTCAATGCTCTTCAAAACAACGATCTATATGAATTGGCATATTCAGAGTTTTCGTTTGGGGTTGCTGCAATGGCAAAGGGAGATGGGAGATCCATTGTCGAGCATTCACAAAAGTGCGTCGATTACCTCGAGCAAGGTCAGATGGCCACTCTCATGGACCCTGCATTGGCGAACTTGGGATGGGGGTATGTTCATCAGGGCGATCCGGAAAAAGCTCGGGAGTTCGCGGAACGTGCGCTGATGGCAACTTGTCAACCAGGGGCTGCTTCTAGCAACGCACTTCCAACTCAATCGATCCTGGCCATGATTTACAGTGAATTGGGAGACCTGGAAAAGGCACACTCGTGCGCAACTGAGGCCTTCAAGCTATCGAAACAGCGCATGGTCGGGGGGTGGGAAGGATTGACCTGCTTCGTGTTGGGCTTGGTATTGGCTCGGATGGAGGAACCAAGACATGAGGAGGCAGAGGAATGCATCGAGAGAGCCCTGATGATTTTGGATGCATACAGACTCAGGCCCTGGTTCGCCAACGGGACTTTCACTCTGGGTGAATTCTACACGCGCTCTGGCCATAAGGAGAAGGCTCTGGAGAACCTGAAGAAAGCCGAGGAGATGTTCAAGGAAATGGGAATGGATTACTGGCTGGCCCGAACACATGCTTTTTACGCTGAACAGTTTACAAGAAAAGGCGACAAATCAAAAACCAAAGAAAACCTGAACAAAGCAATAGAGATCTTTAGAAAATGCGGAGCTGATGGATGGGTAAAGAGATATGAGGAGGAGATGGCTGCACTTTCTTGAAAAATCTCTCTCCAAATTCCCAATACCTTGTGGTTGACAGACTTGGCCCGAGATTTTCAACTGTCATTATCAAAGGAGACATTTAACAGCCCGAAATAGTTAGGTGTTCCATTAGTAAGATGGACAGGGTTTTGTAGGAATGCTTCAGCATCTTATGGCAAGGAACCTTGAAAATCTCGGTCCGCCAAAAAGTGAAGATTCATTTGGGTAGT
>DAOVAK010000648.1 GCA_030671095.1 Deltaproteobacteria bacterium
CGGACGGGCGAGAGCAATGGCGGGCAGGCCTCTATCTCCCCTTTACAAAAGGGGAGGACTTTCTCTTCCCCCTTTGCTAAAGGGGGATCGAGGGGGATTTCTCTCCAGTTCTTCTCATATCACATTTCCCTTGCCCTATCACCTGGGAATTTCTTGACATACCACGAATCTCCCACATAGGATAGCCTTTCCACAAGGAAGCGTACCTCTTGGCCAAGAGAAATGGGATGGCTCCAAAAGAATCAAAACCCAAAATTCATCTCTTCTATGGTTGGTATGTCCTTGCTGCCGGCTTCGTCATCCTATTTTTCAACGCAGGGGCCCGATTCTCCATCGGTGTCATGTTCAAACCGATGATTGGAGAATTTGGTTGGAGTCGGGCCTCCATGTCTCTCGCCTTTTTGCTCTATATGACTTTCTTTGCCCTTTCGATCACTGTTATAGGGAGGTTTTACGACCGGTATGGCCCCAAATGGGTCATTGTCATCTCCACCATCTTTCTTTCTGTGGGATACATGAGCATATCGGTCATCAATTCCCTCTGGCAGTTTTACATCTGCTATGGATTCCTGGCAGCTATTGGCTTAGGGGGGACTTCCCTTTCCCTGGTGGCAGTGGTGATAAGCAAATGGTTTGAAAAGGGCCGCGGTCTTGCCACGAGCCTGGCCCTTTCCGGTAGTTGTTTAGGGCAGTTTGTCCTGGTTCCCGCCATTACCATTTTCGTCCTGCGGTCCGGGTGGAGAGCAGCCCACTTCTTTCTTGGTTTGGTCATGTTGGTTTTGAACATTGCGCTGGTGCTGGCGGTGATTAAAGGAGATCCAGAACATCTTGGTCAGAAGCCATTTGGGTACGGCAACGGACACAAGGAGAAGGAATCAAATGGCCAGAGCCCTTCACATGCAAATCCTCAGGACCTGGGCTTGCGAGAGGCTATGCGGACCTATTCCTTCTGGCTCTATTTCGTCGTCATGTTCATCTGTGGGAGCGGGGACTTCCTGGTGGCCACTCACCTGATCCCCCTTGTGACCGATCATGGCATTTCAGCCACCACGGCAGGAAATATGCTTGCCTGGTATGGGTTGATGAGTCTGGGTGGCATCCTCATTGCGGGCCCAGCCTCGGATCTGATCGGAACCAAAATCCCTATCGCCTCCACATTCGTACTGCGCTTTTTTCTGTTTCTCCTGATATTGAAGTCTCAGAATTTGATCTCTTTCTATATCTTTGGCCTGGCCTTTGGCTTCACGCACCTGGTCACAGGCCCTCTTACGCCCATCCTCCTGGGAAGGCTCTATGGATTCTCTCACATCGGTCTTCTGTCAGGGCTTATTTTCACCATTCACTACTTGGCTGGGGGCTTCTGGGCCTATGTGGGAGGCCTGATTTTTGATCAGACAGGGAGCTATCGATTGGCCTTCATCCTTTCAGCAATAATGGCCGTCGTCGCTTTTTTCGGCACCATCCTGATAAAAGAAAAAAGACATCAGGTAGTTCAGTAGGTTCTTACTTTTTCCGATACCACTCTGGCCCCCTCCATTTTTTCTCTTTTCCAAGGATTTCTTTGGAAGCGCTTCTATGGGCCAAATGGGAAAAGACTTGACATTACAAGGGGATGTTCATTAATGGTATATGATATATCAAATATTAGTGGCCAGCCGATAAAGGCCGCCTGAAGCATTCTGAAAGGCCTGAAAGGAGTACGTCTGATGAAAAACAACACGGAAGCAGACAAAATCGTGAGAACAGTGACCTGGTCTGCAGGTCCCGGGTGTCACGGTGGGTGTGGGGTCTTCATGCATGTGAAGGATGGAAAGCTCATAAAGATGGAGGGAAACCCCGATCACCCGTACAACAACGGCAGGCTCTGCCCCAGGGCCCTCGTCATCAATGAGTTCATCTATCATCCTGATCGTCTTCGATCTCCACTTAAGCGTGTGGGAAAACGTGGAGAAAACAAATGGGAGAAGATCTCATGGGAGGAGGCCTATGACCTCATCGAGAATAGAATGGGCCAGATACGGGACGATCATGGAGCCGAGTCTATGGTCTTTATTCAGGGCACAGGAAGGAACGTGGGGGGCTGGCTTCTGCTAGTGGCCTACTCCTATGGCAGTCCCAATTGGCTTCAGGGGGGGCTTACTGGAAATTCCTGCTTTCACCCCAGGCTCGTCTGTATGCGCATGACGCAGGGAGACTATACGGTGCCCGATTGTTCGCAATTCTTTCAGGAACGATACGATCATCCGGAATTCGAGCTTCCCGAAACCATCATGATCTGGGGACAGAATCCGGCCAATACCTGTAATGACGGGTTCATGGCCGCCTGGGTCATAGACTGTATGAAACAGGGAAGTAAGTCGATTGTCATCGATCCCATTTATACCTGGGTCGCCTCAAAGGCGGACATCTGGCTGCAGATTCGGCCAGGCACTGACGGCGCCCTTGCTTTGGGTCTCCTCAACGTCAT
>DAOVAK010000262.1 GCA_030671095.1 Deltaproteobacteria bacterium
AATTTTGTCCGGGGCACTGGCCGGATACGGTGAGTTTCATAAGATGGGCGCCACAATGGCCATGGAAGAGATAAACGCTTCCGGAGGTATTGCCGGGGTAAAGTTAGAGATACAGCACAGGGATTCTACCCTGAAAAAGCCACAGGCCATCAAGAATGCGCGTTACTTTGTGGATAGCTGGGGAGCGGATTTTCTTGCAGGTGTGGATTCGTCGGGCCAGGCCCTGGCCTTAGCGCCGGTAATAGGCGAATTGGGAAAGGTCCTCATGGTAACCCATGCTGCCACGGAAAAACTGACCGAACAACAGGTGTACAAGAACGGCATAAGGGAGATTTTTCGTATATGCAACCCTGTGTACCAGGATGGTAACGCCGCCGCATTTGTGGCCAAGGACCTCCCGGTCAAAAAATGGGCAACTATCAGCCCCAAGTACGAATACGGCTACACGGCCTGGAAAATGTTCCAGAATACCCTCGGAGTGCTTAAGCCCGACACAACCTTTGAGACCGCATCCTGGGCCCCTTTTGGCACAACCGACTTCAGACCCCATATCAATACTATCATGGATGCTAATCCCGAAGGTCTTTACAGCGTGGAGTGGGCCGGGGAGTTGATCACCTTCGTAAAACAGGCCAAACAGGCCGGGTTGTTTGATAAGATCAAGCATGTAATGTTCCCCGTGGGAGCGGCCATGGATGTGTTGGAAGGGCTGGGTATGGAGATGCCTGATAACATTTGGATCTCGGGCCGTTATTTTTTCCAGTATCCCGATAATAAAACGAACAATGCCTGGGTGGCCAAGTTCAAGAAGCGCTGGAACCATTACCCTGCCTATGTGTCTGAAACCGGTTACTCCGCCATGTATGCCTTTAAAAAGGCGGTAGAACAGGCCGGTTCAAAAGAGACCTCCAAAGTCATTGGGGCCATGGAAGGGATGATGTTGGCCTGTCCGGGAGGATATCGGAATTTCAGGAAAGAAGACCATCAGGCCATGTACGACGTGCCCTGGGGCCTTACCATAACTGATCCAAAATACCCATTCAAGGTGATGGGTAAACAGGTGCTTGTTACGGCCAAGGAATGCTTTAACAGACCGCCGTTTGAAGGTCCGGGTACCACACCTCCTTACTGAGTTCAATATTTGACTGACGCTGGCCGCTGGACAGGATCTCCTTGCGGCCAGCGTTTTTTCCTCTTATTTTGGTCCCATTTCGCAGTCTATGGTTTAGAAGACTTTTTTGTGGAGTCTGATCTTGACGCTCCAGTCCATCGTCCATGTTTGTTTATCCGGCTTGTCCACGGGCATGTTCATCTGGCTGGTTGCCAGCGGGCTGACCCTGATCTTTGGTGTCTTAGGGGTATTGAACTTCGCCCATGGCAGCTTCTATATGTTAGGGGCATACTTTTGTTATACCATGCTTGGTCTCATGGGGGGCAATTTTTGGCTTGGACTCCTCATTGGGCCCTTATTTGTGTGTGTGGTGGGCTTTGTGGTCGAAAGGTTTTTTTTGCGTTACGTCTATCACCTGGACTTGCCTTACCAGCTTTTACTCACTTTTGCCTTTATTCTTCTTTTCGATGATCTGGTCAAAATCGTCTGGGGGGCCGGATCCATTGGTTCACCAATGGTCCCCGGGCTCTCCGGCTCTGTGCCCATTTTAGGACGGAACTTCTCCGTATATAATCTCTTCATTATTGGTGTCGGCCCTTTAGTGGCCTTAGGCATGTGGCTTCTTTTAGAAAAGACATGGTGGGGCCGGATTATCCGTGCATCCTCTTCAGACAGGGAAATGGCATCTGCCATAGGGGTGAGGGTCCCGGCCCTTTTTACGGCAGTGTTTGTTTTTGGCACCTGGTTGGGGGCCATAGGCGGGGGGCTTGCCGTACCCTATGTGGGTCTGCTTACTTCCGGAATGGGGGAAACCATTATTATCGACGCCTTTGTGGTGGCCGTTATCGGGGGTCTTGGCAGTTTGAAGGGGGCCTTTTTGGGGTCCCTGGTTTTAGGTCTTTTATTGTCCTTCGGCATTCGGTTTATTCCTACCTTTGACATGTTCCTGACATTTATTTTAATGGCCGCTGTCCTGCTTTGGCGACCGGAAGGTTTCTTCGGGGAGGCCGCCTAAATGCAGCGTTATTGGACCTCTGTTATTATTGTTTTGCTACTGGCCTGTTTAGTTGCCATCGGTCTTTTTTCGGGGAGGTTCGTGGTCTATTTGACCATGCGCGTTATGATCCTGGCTATCTTTGCCTTAGGATACAACCTGCTTTTGGGACGCACGGGGCTCCTCTCTTTCGGCCATGCCGCTTTTTATGCGGGCGGGGCCTACGGTTTGGGGCTGTTTTCCCTGCATATCAATACCAACCCGCTTCTGGGGATCCTTGTGGGGGTTGCCTTTGCCTGTCTTCTGGCCGTTGTAATCGGCTTTTTCTGCGTACGTCATACCGAGATCTACTTCGCCATGTTGACGCTTGCCTTTGGAATGATGGTGTTTTCCCTCATATGGAATATGCGAGAGGTGACCGGCGGTGATGACGGTCTGGTGGGCATTGTTCGTGCGCCCATATCCCTCGGTTTTGTGAGCATCCCCCTGGCCAAGACGAACCATTATTATTTTCTGGTTCTTTTATGCCTCGTCCTCAGTGTAGGGGTCATCTATCTTATCAGGCAGTCTCCCTTTGGACTGGTCTTATCCGGAATACGAGAAAATGACCGTCGCGTCGAATTTGCCGGGATATCTATTAGAAACTACCGGCTGGCAGTATTTGCCATTTCCGGGATTTTTGCCGGTCTGGCCGGTGCGTTAGGGGCGCTCCTCGAAAGCAATACGGATCCCTTTTCAGCCCACTGGAGTCACTCGGCCGAACCGGTTTTGGTCAGCCTTATCGGTGGAATACAGACCTTCACAGGACCATTGGTGGGCAGTGTTATCTTTATTGTCCTGCGGGAAATCATTGAACGATTCACCCAAAACTGGATGCTTTGGTTCGGCATCATCCTTCTGTTCATCATTATGGGGCTTCGAGGGGGAGTAGTGGGTGGCATCTCCCAGTTATTCCATAAACGAGAAAGTAATGTCCTGATATCCGGAGGTGACAGGTGATCGGGCCGCTTTTGGTAATCAAGAATTTGAATAAGGCTTTCGGCAGGGTCCTTGCGGCCTGTAACGTTAATCTGACCTTTGAGTCAGGGGTCCTCACATCCATAATCGGACCCAACGGTGCGGGAAAGTCCACCCTGATCAATATGCTCTCCGGTTCTTTGCCCGTGGATTCGGGGCAAATATACTTTCAGGGGAAAGACATCACAGGTCTGCCCATCCACCGCCGGGTAAGGATGGGGTTGTGCCGCTCATTTCAGATCGTTAATGTGTTCCCCGACCTGACCGTTTTTGATAACGTACAGATCCCGGTCCTGGCGGTTCAGAAGCGGGCCAGGCGCCTCTTTTATCCCGTAAAAAAGGAGGCCGGAGTTCGGGAGGAAGTGGTTGAGGTCTTAAGTCGTGTCGGGCTTGCCTCAGAGGCCCATACTGAGGCCAATGCCCTGTCCCATGGTGATCAGCGTCTATTAGAGGTTGGAATTGCGCTGGCTTCCAGGCCCCTGCTCCTATTCTTAGATGAGCCTACGGCCGGTATGAACCCGGTTGAACGGAAGAGGATTCTCGAGGATATCAAACGCCTTTCAGGGGAAGGAAAGACGACTTTTGTAATTGTTGAACATGATATGGACGTTGTCTTTTCATTATCCGACCGGGTGATTGTGCTGCATCACGGCGAAGTTATAGGAGACGGTACTACCGAAGAGATACAGCACAACGCAAGGGTGAGGGAAGTATATTTAGGCGAAGAGGTGGCAGCATGATCCTCCGGGTGCAATCCATAAACACCTATTACGGGACCTCTCACGTTCTCCAGGATGTGTCCATCCAGGTTGATTCCGGAGAGGTGGTGGCCCTCCTTGGCAGAAACGGTATGGGCAAGACCACCACCCTACGTTCCATTATGGGCCTGACACCGCCCCGGGACGGCTCCATTAGCTTCAAAGATACAGCGGTCTTAGGTAAGCCGCCTTATGCCATGGCATGGATCGGGTTGGCATATATGCCCGACGACCAGCGTATCTTCCCTGATTTGACCTGTGAAGAGAACCTGGAAATTGCCCGCCGGCTCTCCCGCCATTCAGGCTACTGGGATCGCCGGCGGGTGGAGGAACTCTTCCCCGTGCTAAGGGCGCGCCGAAAACAGAAGGGGCTTAACCTCTCGGGTGGCGAGAAAAAAATGCTCAGTTTGGGGCGGGCTTTGATGGCCAATCCCGAGATGATCCTCTTAGATGAGCCTTCAGAAGGGCTGGCGCCCCTAATAGTAGCTAATCTTATTGAAGTGCTCGATACAATTCGGGAAAAGGATGTGACCATTCTCCTGGCCGACCAGAACATTAAGTTTTGTCGCCGGGTTTGTGACAGGGGCTACATCATTGAGAGGGGCTGCATTGTGCACGAGGGCACCATGGAGGCCATCTGGAGCGATGAAGAGGTGATCAAGAAGTATCTCGTCCTATAACTTCCAGGTAGAATCCCAATCTGTTCTAAACTCACGCCATGTAGTAATCCTTACTCGTCTTCCTGAGGCACCCCCTTCTCATCCCAGCCCCGGACCTTGTAGTAATCCTTGAGGAGCCGGTCCATCTCTTCCTCGGTTATGATCTTTTGGGTTTCCGGCAGGACCTCTTTGTAAAAACGCTTTGGCAGCCTATCCTCTTCAGACGTGAGCCCTTCTCTGATGTTGAAGCGCCGGGTATTGTTGGTTACATTTGCTGCAATGGTCTGTAAATCACCGGCCGAAAGTTTTAGCCCTGTGGTTCCTTTAACGATGACCTCCAGTTCCTCCCACTGGTAAAGATCACGGTAAAACCGGCAGAGTATAAGGGTATCAAAGATGGTGAGACGGTCTTCCCACTCTCTAAAAATAGCCGCCTTGCCATTGATTTGATCGGGATCGACGATTCCAGACAATTCCGGTTTGTAAAAAGTGGCCCTC
>DAOVAK010000345.1 GCA_030671095.1 Deltaproteobacteria bacterium
TGCATATGCCAAAGAAAAGGGAATCGAGGTGCGAAACACACCGGAGGCATCTTCTGTCGCCGTGGCCGAGGTTGCCATGGCCCTGATGCTCGCCGTATCAAACAGAATCCTGTTTTGCCACGAAGGCATGTGCATGGGTGAGTGGCGCAAGAAAGAGGTCAACCGCAGGGAGCTTTTTAATAAAACCCTGGGTTTAATCGGCATGGGTCGCATTGGGACCGAGGTGGCCAAACGGGCCCAGGCCTTTGGCATGAAAACCATAGCTTACGATAAGTATGTGGAGAAATCAGATTTCGCAGAAATGAAGAGCTTGGATGAAGTGCTGGCAGAAGCCGACTACCTATCATTGCACACCCCTCTAACCGACGAAACCCATGGCATGGTGGGCAAGGACTTCATTTCCAAGATGAAGGATGGGGCGATTCTCGTCAACACGTGCCGGGGTAAATGCGTCGTCGAGGAGGATGTTGTTGAGGCCCTGGAATCTGGCAAAATGGCGGGTTACGGCAACGACGTATGGTACGCGGACCCCCCTGAGGCTACTCCACTCACTATGGCGCCCAACACCGTGCTCTTGCCCCACGTGGGGGCATCCAGCAAGGAGAATCTTTTGCGCATCGGTGACATGTGTGTTTCGATCATAGACGAGTTCACCCGTAGATAGGAGAGAACGTGATGACGAACAGGATCTTCAATTTTTCGGCCGGTCCCTGTACCCTGCCATTAGAGGTACTGCAGAAGGCGCAGAAGGAGTTTGTGGACTATGGGGGCGCAGGCATGTCCCTCATCGAGATGAGCCACCGGGGTGAGCACTATGACAAGGTTCATTATGAAGCCATCGCCAATGTTCGAGAGGTGTTGGGGGTTCCAGATACCCATGATGTGATGTTTGTCCAGGGCGGGGCCACATTGCAGTTCGCCATGGTCCCAATGAACCTGATGGCCGATGGGAAGACCGCCGAATACATCAACACCGGTACCTGGTCCAAGAAAGCGATTGCAGATGCAGAGCGGGTTGGGCCCACTCGCGTCATCTGGAGTGGCGAGGAGGAGGATTTTACCAGGATTCCTGGAAAGGAGGAGCTAAAGGTGGGGGATGACGCCGCCTATCTCCACATCTGTAGCAACGAAACGATCGGTGGGATCGAGTACCATCAGTTACCGGAGACGGGAGATGTGCCGCTGATCGCAGATACGTCTTCCCACATCATGTCCCGACCGGTGGACTGGGGCAAGCTTCACATGGCCTATGCAGGCGCCCAAAAGAATCTGGGCCCTGCCGGCATGGCGCTCGTCATCATGAGAAAAGACCTGGCGGAGAACTGTAAGGATGGGCTACCCGCCTATCTCTCTTACAAGACCCATGCCTCCAAGGACTCTCTGTATAACACACCCCCTGTTTTCGCCATTTACATGATGAAGCTGACTCTGGACTGGGTCAAGTCATTGGGCGGCCTAGCAGAGATGGAGAAGCGGGCACTGGCACGCTCAGGCATGATTTATGACATCATCGACAACTCGGATGGGTGGTACCGGTGTCCCGTGGACAGGGCGTCACGTTCCCGAATGAATGTCTGTTTCCGCCTGCCCTCCGAGGACCTGGAAAAGAAATTCATTGCCCAGGCCCTGGAAGCCAAGTTTTCCGGTCTGAAAGGTCACCGCTCCGTGGGCGGTTGTCGCGCGTCCATGTATAACGCCATGCCGGTGGAAGGTGCGGAAAAGCTTGCGGCGGTCATGGTGGAATTCAAGAAGAACAACGCCTAGCAGACCCTTCGCCCTATAAATTGTCCAACTCCGAAACGTGTGGAAGGACCTCAGCCCATTCTCGCCCTGGAAGTATCCTACCTTTATGATCCTTCCGCAAAAGCAGGGCTATTGATATGAACAAATACAGCTTGATAGGGAAACGACTCCCGCGCATAGATGCAAGAGAAAAGGTTACGGGAAAGGCCCTCTATACGGATGACATCTCAATGCCTGGTATGCTCTGTGGAATGATCCTGCGGAGCCCTTTTGCCCATGCACGAATCGTCAGGATCGACACCAAAAAGGCCATGAAATTGCCGGGCGTCAAGGCTGTTGTGACCGGCGAGGACACGGCAAAGGTAAAGTATGGCATCATCTCCCGATCTGCGAAATATATGGATGAATATCCCTTGGCCGTGGACAAAGTTCGATTCATTGGCGAGGAGGTCGCAGCGGTAGCAGCCCTTGACCCTGATGTGGCCCTGGAAGCCCTTGATTTGATAACTGTGGAATATGAAGAACTCCCCGCTGTTTTCACGCCAGAAGAGGCCATGAAACCTGGTGCTCCTCAAATTCACGATCATGCACCGGGAAACATCAGCCGGGAATTCCACATCAATGAAGGGGATGTGGAAAAGGGTTTTCTGGCGTGCGACCTTGTCCGCGAAGACACTTTCACAACCCAGTCAGCCATCCATGCGTACATGGAACCCCGATCCGCACTAGCCAGCTGGGACCTGTCAGGGAAACTGACCCTCTACACATCAACCCAAACGCCCTATTATGTT
Source organism: Deltaproteobacteria bacterium (assembly GCA_030671095.1). The sequence continues at coordinate 2,535 of DAOVAK010000345.1, forward strand.
CAACAACATCTGGGTCTGACGCTGGGGATGAATCCAGACAACATCCGAGTCATAAAGCCTTTTGTGGGCGGCGCGTTCGGGGGCAAATCGGATGGTCTGTCCGCTGTGGAGTTCTGTGCCGCCCTGCTCTCAAAGCATGCCGGGAGGCCCGTCAAGCTCGTCTGCTCACGGGATGAAGAGTTTGCAGCCGCACGAAGAAAACACCCCACAGAAATCACCATGAAAACGGGGGTGAAGAAGGACGGGACTATCATAGCCAGGCAATGCAGGGCTACGCTTGACGGGGGCGCCTATTGCAGCCTCGGCCCACTCACGACGGTCCTGATAGGCACCTTTCAGACCCTTCCCTTCCTGTTTAAAAATTTTAAATACGACGGTTATCGCATCTACACCAACAAACCCCCCTGCGGGGCCATGAGGGGCCATGGCGGACCCCAGGTCCATTTCGCTCAGGACGTCCAGCTGGACATGATCGCCGAGGAGTTGGGGCTGGATCCCTTAGCGATGGCCATCAGGAACGGGCTCAAGACCGGAGACAGATCAGCCGCCGGATTCAACATTGTCAGCTCAGGATTCCGAGAATGTTTGGAAAAGGTATCCACGGAGACGAGGTGGCATGAAAAAAGGCAGGCCAGGGATAAAGGCACCAAGAAGGCCTATGGTATTGGGTTGGGCTGCGGAGGATTTCCTTCGGGGGCAGGCTTTTACTTCAACAGGACCACCTCAGCACACTCCTCGGTCATTATAAAGGCGGGTGAGGGTGGCGGCTTGAGCCTCTTAACGGGCGCTTCAGACATTGGTCAGGGCTCTGACAGTGTTCTCACCCAGATTGTGGCCGAGGTGCTGGGTCTCAAGCCCGAGGATATCCATCTCACCAGTGCGGATACAGAAATAACTCCTCCTGACATGGGCACGTACTCAAGCCGAGTGACCGTGGCCGCCGGCAACGCTGCGCTGAATGCAGCCAATTCGGCCAAAGAAGAGATCTTCCAGGTTGTGGCAGAAGAATTGGAGGCCAATCCAGAAGATCTCATGGCAAAGGATGGCAAGGTTTTTGTGGAAGGAAGCCCAGATATTTCCATCTCATTCTCCGACGCCGTGAAGCGCTTCCAGACGAAAAACAACGGCGCCCCTTTGGTGGTAAGGGGTTCATATAGCTCGCCAGACAAGCTTTCCCCCACATATAGTTTTGGGGCTTATGTGTGCGAGGTGGAAGTAGACTTGAGGACCGGTGAGGTAAGGGTGCTCAGGATGACCGTTGCCCATGACTGCGGGCAACCGCTCAACCCCATGTCCGTAGAGGGTCAGATTGAAGGTTGTATCTCGATGGGGATGGGCTATGCCCTTTTCGAGCAATTGAGTTTCGATGGGGGACAGACCTTGAATCCATCATTTCTGGGATATGCTATTCCCACGGCCAACCAGATGCCCCATATCCACATCACGCATATTATTACTGAAGATCCCCGCGGACCTTTCGGGGCAAAGGAAACGGGTGAGGGCTCCCTTGACCCCACAACACCAGCCATTGCCAACGCCATCTATAATGCGACGGGTATAAGGATTGTGGACCTACCCATCACCCCGGAGAAGATATTGAAGAAATTGAAGGAGAAATAGATTTCAGAACATCCTTCCATCCTCTTCTTTCAAGAATCCGCATTCCCTGAGATAGGCAA
>DAOVAK010000396.1 GCA_030671095.1 Deltaproteobacteria bacterium
GAAGCCATGAAACTGCCCCTAGACTACAAAGAGATTATTAAAATATTGCCTCACCGCTATCCTTTCTTGCTGGTTGATAGGATCATTGAACTGGAACCTGGAGAGCGGGTGGTTGGCATAAAGAACGTGACCGTTAATGAACCTTTCTTTCAGGGTCATTTCCCCGGGAACCCCATAATGCCTGGTGTGCTTGTTGTGGAGGCCATGGCCCAGGTGGGCGGTGTGTTGGCGCGGATGTCGATGGCTGGTGGCTTGAAAGAAGAAGAGGCAAATACCGTTCTTTTCATGTCCATGGACAAGGTGAAATTTCGCAAACCTGTGGTCCCTGGAGACCAGCTCATTCTAGAGATAAAGCCCCTTAGAAAGGGATCCAAGGTCTGGAAGATGGCTGGAAAGGCGTTTGTGAAAGATGATCTGGTGGCAGAAGCGGAACTCATGGCCACTATAGGTTAGAGGACTGTATCTCCTCCCGCTTCTTGGGCGGGACTCGTCCGGAATGACGTCTTACATATTTTCCTGCAAGCCTGTAAGTGAGAGGAAAGACAGGGAGACGATAATGGAAATTCACCCTTCAGCCGTTGTCAGCCCCAGTGCAGAGTTGGCCCCTGGCGTTAAGATCGGCCCCTACTGCACAATAGGAGACCATGTGACCATTGATAAGGAGACGGTTCTTGTCTCCCATGTAACCATCGAGGGGCATACGAATATTGGGGCGCGCAACAGCGTATATCCATTCGCATCCATCGGTTCCCCACCTCAGGACATTGGATACAAAGGGGAGGATACCCGGCTTATTATTGGAAATGATAATATTATCAGGGAATATGCTACCATAAATAGGGCAACCACTAAGGAAAATTGGAAAACGGTTGTGGGCAACGAAAACTACATCATGGCCTATGCCCATATCGCCCATGACTGCTATCTGGGAAACAAGATTATCATGTCCAACGTGGCTACGCTGGGTGGTCATATAAGCGTTGGCGACCATGCCATTCTAGGGGGACAAGTGGCGGTGCATCAATTCGTTCGGATAGGGGCCTATGCCTTCCTGGGGGGAAAATCGGGCATAGATAGGGACGTCCCTCCTTTTATGATCACGGCCGGAGAGCGGGCCAAACTTTACGGAGTCAACAGCACTGGACTTCATCGGTTGGGATTTTCACGAGAGACCATAGACGGCCTGAAAAAGGCCTTCAGAATTATCTGGCGGGACAACAACAGATTCAGTGAAGGCATAGATCAGGTCAGACAAGAAATGGAACCTTTTCCTGAATTGGAAATGCTCCTCCACTTCCTAGGTGGATCAAAGAGAGGGGTCCTAAGGTAATTTTGGATTTTAGATTTTGGATTTTAGATTGCAGAAGAGCAGAGGCGTCAGGTAATTTTAGATTTTGGATTTTCGATTGTGGATTTTATGATGGACTGCTTTAGAAACATTCTGATCTCCTGTTAAGCAATCATCAATCGCCAATCGTCAATCGTCAATTACGCATGTCTGAACAAAACGAAGTCATAGGCATTATTGCAGGAGGAGGCCAGTTTCCCCTTATGGTGGCCGACTCTATCAGAAAGCAGGGACATCGCGTTGTAGCCGTCGCCCATCGTGAAGAGACGGATCCAGAATTGGCCAAAAAGGTGGATCAAATAGTCTGGATACATTTGGGACAACTGGGACAGCTGATCAAGGCCCTGAAAAAGAATGAGGTCCAGAAGGTGCTGATGGCAGGGACCATTGCTAAGCGCCTTATGTTTAAGATAAAGCCTGATTTTAAGGGCTTGACCCTTATGTCCAAGCTGGCCATCTTCCATGATGATGGAATTTTGACATCCCTGGCCAAGGAGCTGGAAAAGGAGGGCATTTACATCGTCAGTGCCACCGCCTACATCCCAGAGCTGCTTTCGCCTCCAGGACGCCTGACGAAGAGAAAGCCTACCAAGAAGGAAAAAGAGGATATTGAATTCGGGTGGCAAATCGCCAAGCAACTGGGAAAGCTAGATATTGGGCAGTGTGTGGTGGTACGAAGAGGAACGGTCTTGGCTCTGGAGGCCATGGAGGGGACGGACGAGACCATTCTGAGGGGTGGGAAGCTGGCCAGAGAAAAGGCCGTTGTGGTGAAGGTGTCCAAGCCGAATCAGGATCTGCGTTTTGACATCCCTTCTGTGGGATTGAAGACCGTGGAAAGCATGGCAAAGGTAAAGGCCTCTGTCCTGGCCTTAGAGGCTGGCAAGACCCTCATGTTCGACAAGCCTGAGATGATCGAGCTTGCAAACAGGTCGGGCATCGCCATCGTCTCTGAAGCGGGATAGGGAAAAGACCAGGAGAGAGACGGACGTGAAGGAGAAGTTAAAGATTGGTGTTATCGGAGTAGGACACCTTGGGGAATATCACGTGCAGAAATATGTCACCATGCCAGAGGCGGAGCTGGTGGGCGTGGTAGACACCGATTATGCTCGTGCCAATGAGATAGCCCGACGTTACGATACCCGACCTTATGGGGAACACCATGAAATCCTGGAGAAGGTGGACGCGGTGAGTCTCGCGGTGCCTACCGAAAAGCATTACGAGGTGGCCAAAGATATCCTGTCAAGAGGTGTTCATCTCCTCATAGAGAAACCGATAACCTACACACTTGAACCAGCCGATACGCTGATCAGCTTGGCCCGTGAAAAAGACTTGGTGTTACAGGTGGGACTCGTAGAGCGTTTTAATCCTGCCGTCGTAAAGATGGAATCCCTGTTGACAGATCCCATCTTCATTGAGTCTCATCGAATGAACATCTTTACGAAAAGGGGGACCGACGTGGACGTGGTTCTCGACCTGATGATCCACGATCTGGACATCATTCTTCATCTGGTTCCAGCTGAAGTTAAAGAGGTTCATGCGGTGGGAATGTCTGTTCTCACCGAGAAAACGGACATCGCCAATGTGAGAATGATCTTTGAGAACGGGACGGTGGGCAATCTGACAGCAAGCCGGGTCTCTGATAGGACTTTGAGAAAAATACGTGTCTTTCAGCCCGATGCCTATATGTCTGTGGACTGTTTCCGCAGGGAACTTAGTCTCACCAAGCTGGATAGGGAAGTCAAGGATGAGTACAATTTCCCCCAAGTCACCACGAACAAAACGAAATTCCCTGGCAACGATCCTTTGGCGGATGAAATTTCTTCGTTTGTTCGTGCCGTCATGAATGGAGAAGAGCCCGTGGTTTCAGGCCCCGACGGACGAAGGGCCCTTCAGTATGCCCTAGGCATAATTGATCAGATTGAAAGAGGGTGTAGGGATTTCCAGGCCGTATGCTGATGTGAAAAAAACTAAAGATGTACTGATTGTAGCCGGTGAGGCCTCGGCAGATTTGCATGGTTCCAATCTCGTTCACGCCATAAAGAGATTGGACCCCACCATACGTTTCTACGGTATCGGGGGGAAGCAAATGGAGGAGGCCGGGGTCAAGATCCTGATTCCAGCTTCTGACATGGCTGTTGTTGGGTTGACAGAGGTATTTTCTAAACTCCCTAAGATCGCAAAAGCCCACCGAAAACTAAAAAACCTCTTGAAGCAGAACCGCCCTGATCTCTTTATCCCCATTGACTACCCTGGATTCAATATTCACCTGGCTGGTCTCGCCAAGCGGTACAAGGTTCCGGTCCTATACTACATTAGCCCCCAAGTGTGGGCATGGAGAACGGGGCGAGTCAAGAAAATTGCCAAAAGGGTGGACCGTATGGCGGTAATCTTACCCTTTGAAGAACGTTTTTACAAAGAAAGGGGCGTAAATGTGGAGTACGTGGGGCATCCCCTGTTGGATTCTGTCCCCCAAGATCTGGACAGGGTTGAAATCATCCGAAAAATGGATCTTGAAAACGCATA
>DAOVAK010000384.1 GCA_030671095.1 Deltaproteobacteria bacterium
AGTGACGACAAGTAAATGGATGCATGTGGGTACCGTGCTAGGAATGAATGCCATCAATTTCCCAGATAAACTGGGATGGCAGGATAAATCAAGGGAATACACCTTCAAGGAATGGAACGAGAGATCGTGTCGGCTTGCCAACGGGCTCAAAGATCTCGGCGTGGGGCAGAAGGATCCTTTTGCCATTATTGCATACAACCGAGGGGAGTGGTTGGACATCTATGCCAGTTGCGCCAAAGGGGGACAGATCGCCGTTCCCGTTATGTTCAGACTGGCAGGCCCCGAAATAGAGTACATCGTCAACCACTCAGAGTGTAAGGCATTAATCGTAGAGCAGCCTTTTGTGGACCTTATAAACGGGATCAAGGACAAACTCCCAATACCGGAAAATGCCTACATCTATTTAGGCGACGATCCGGTCCCCGAAGGCTATATCGGCTATGAGGAATTACTGGCCAAATCATCGCCCCAGGAACCGGAAATCATGGTAGACGCAGCCGACACCTGGGTCATTATGTATACCTCGGGAACAACAGGGCGGCCGAAGGGGGTTCTGAGGACATATGAGAGCAATGTGGCCCAATACGTCCTGAGTAATATCAACATGGGGGTTCTGCCTACAGATAAAGTCATGCTCGTCATGCCCATGTGCCATGTGAACTCTATTTTCTATTCCTTTCCCTATACTTTGCTTACAGCGCCGGTCTTTGTCTATAACATGGTCAGCTTTGATCCCGAGGACCTCTTGAGAACCATTGAAAAATACAAAATTACCTTCACGTCACTTGTTCCTACCCACTATATCATGATGCTCGCACTGCCCGATGATGTGAAAAACAGCATTGATGTCTCCTCCATGCGGCAGTTACTCATCTCATCAGCGCCAGCCAGAAAGGACCTGAAGCTTGCCATCATGGATTACTTCAAAAATGCCGAACTCTGGGAGGCCTATGGGACCACAGAAGGAGGACTTGTGACCATACTCAGACCGGAGGACCAATTCAAGAAACTCGGCTCTATTGGCAAAGAGATTTTTGGGGTGGATAGGATCAGGATCTTAGATGAAGACAGAAATGAGGTGCCGGACGGTGAGGTGGGAGAGCTCTTCTATCGTACACCCATGTTGTTCAAAGAATATCTGAAAGAGCCGGAAAAGACCAAAGAGGCCTTTCATGGGGAATGGTCTTCAGCCGGTGACATGGTCAGACGCGATGAGGATGGTTACTATGCACTGGTGGACAGGAAGGCCAATATGATTATCACGGGTGGAGAGAATGTTTACCCTTCTGAGGTGGAAGGTGCCGTTGGGGCCCATGAAGCCATTAAAGATATTGCTGTCATCGGCGTTCCGGATGAAAAATGGGGTGAGGCTGTAAAAGGGGTCGCGGTCTTGCACGAGGGCTATGAGCCGAGCGAAGAGCTGGCCAAAGAGATCATAGAGTTCACGAAAGGGAAGCTGGCCGGGTACAAGCGGCCCAAGTCTGTGGATTTTATTAAGGATGAGGATATGCCAAGGACGCCCACAGGAAAGATTCTTCACCGCATTCTTCGAGAAAAGTATGGCAAGTGGAGTGATCCCCAATGAGCCTTTTAGCATAGAGCAACGCAGTCTCGGGTTGTGCCTGGATCATTGTGGATAGAGAGGATAATAAAGGAGAGGTAACGGATAACCCATAAAAATCTTGGACTGAGGAGGATGATATGTACACGAAAGCTTTTATCCCTTACAAAGGCTATTACAGTACGCCCTTTTGCAGGTGGCAGGGGGGTATGGCCAATGAAAATGCGATCGTCCTGGCGGCCAACACGGCCAAAAGATGGTTCGCAGAGAAGGCCTTTGATGTGACGATGTTAGACTATATGTATTTTGGCATAACTATAGGCCAGCCAGGCCTTTTCTACAGCCACAACTGGGCCGCGGGCATGTTGGCCGATGATAAGAAGAACTTGCCAGCCCTCATGGTTAATCAGGCCTGCACCACGTCTACCACATGTTTGCACCTATCTGCCGCCAACATGGAAACAGGAATGTTTCAGACAGTATTCAACCTGATGGCTGACCGTTGTTCCAATGGTCCCCATACGGTGTGGCCCAATCCTACGGGACCTGGGGGAGAGGTGCTGTCGGAAAACTGGATGATGGACCACTTCAGCAGAGATCCCTGGGCAGGAGGTGCGATGATCCAGACCGCGGAGAATGTGGCCAAGGAGATTGGTGCAACAAAAGAGGAATGTGATGCAGTCGCCTTGAGGAGATACGAACAATATCAGGACGCCCTTGCAGACGACCGGGCCTTCCAGAAAAGGTATATGTTCCCGGCTGAAGTCACGATCAGCAGAAAGAAGACGAAATTGATAGAGGAAGATGAGGGCGTTACTCCTTCGACGGCTGAAGGCTTGGCCAAACTCAAACCTGTCCTTCCTGGTGGAGTGCATACCTTTGGATCACAAACCCACCCGGCGGATGGGAACTGCGGTTTTATCGTAACCACTCAAGAGAAGGCCAAGGAACTGAGTGCAGATCCGAAGATTGAGATCCAGATTCTCTCCTATGGTTTCTCACGGACCAGAAAGGCGCATATGGCAGAAGCCGTTGTGCCCGCGGCCGAGATGGCCCTTAAGAACGCAGGGCTAGAAGTGAAGGATCTCAAGGCGATGAAAACCCATAATCCTTTTGCCGTCAATGACTTCAACATGGCCCAAAAGATGGGATTTGATGTGAACTGGATGAACAACTATGGAAGTTCCATCATCTTCGGACATCCTCAAGGTCCCACGGGCGGCAGGCTCATTGCAGAGTTGATTGAGGAGGTTGTCATACTCGGCGGTGGCTACGGTCTCTGGGCTGGTTGCGCCGCAGGAGATACTGCCGCTGCCATGGCCTTTAAGATCGGGTAGTTTTTTTGGGGGACATGGTTGGAAGTTCCCCTTGCCATTTACAGGAAAGGACTATTCTTCCGTGTCTAGAATAGTCCTTTTGCTTATTTTGTCTTTTGAAGACAATTCTTTTCGATCCCTATTCGCCTGAGCGGAATAAGATATGGGAAAACTCCGGGACCATTGCATAAGATGCGGAGAATGCTGCCTCAAGGCAAGCCCAACACTGCAGATGGAGGACCTTCCCCTCATCGAACACAAGTTCATACGGAGAAAAGACCTTTTCAGCATAAGAAAGGGGGAGCTTATTAGAGACAATGTCAATGAAAACCTCGTGGTTACCCAAGTAGAACTCATCAAGATGAGGGAAAGAAAAGGCGGGGTAGGAGGGTGCATTTTCTATGACGATCGCGGTAAAGCCTGCACGATCTATGAACACAGGCCTGTTCAGTGTTCGGCCTTCAAGTGCTGGGATACAGAAGATTTTGATAGGGTTTACAGCGGCCCAAAACTTACAAGGAGAGAAGTGGTTCAAGGCGAGGTGCTCTTGGGGATGCTGGAAGAGCATGAAAGGAGATGCAGCTATTCTCTCCTTGAAAAACATGTAAAACAGATTGAGTCTGAGGGTGAAAAGGCCGTGAGGAAGATTCTTGATCTCTTAAGATTTGATTATCACCTGAGGCCCTTTATTTCAGAGAAGCTTGGTCTGAGTTCGGAGGAGATGGATTTCTTTTTTGGCCGGCCACTATCTGACACGATCACCATGTTCGGATTGACGGTTGTCCGAGAGCCCGACGGGTCTTTCCTACTCACCACAATAAAATCATCGAACAGAGTTCGATGATTTTATGAAAGGCGACTTCGTCGCTGTTTTGAGCGGCGAAGTCGCGATATATAAAATCCCGCTGGAGCGGGATTTTATTAGAAAAGTCCTTTCACCTTGCCCGACCTGGGATCCACATCCACACGGCGGAAAGCCGGGTTAGAGCTTGTACCCGGCATGAGACTAATGGTTCCCGCGCAAGGGCAGAGGAACTTGGAGCCAGAATAGATGAGCACATCCCGGATG
>DAOVAK010000616.1 GCA_030671095.1 Deltaproteobacteria bacterium
TCCTCGGGCTGGTAGGTACGGTTATCCAGGACCATGACCAGGTCCTTTCCCGTCTCCTGCCTCAATTGGGATAACGGCTCCACCAGGCCCTGAAGATGACTCCCCCGAGGTGGGGATTTTTGCTCATTCATCTCAAAAAAAGTGGGCATATCCACCTCCAAGGTGCGCAAAAGCATGATTATTATCAGCACGTCCACAGGCTCCCTGGTCAAAATCTCCCTGGCCAGGGCCTGAATGGTTTCCATGGGCAACGCTGGTGAACCCGTGTCCAGGGGGTTCGCCATACTATTGCCAGGGGCAGGAAAGAAGACCTTGAGCCTTTTTTGCGTCTTCTCGCTGAATTTGGGGATTTCAAGGCCCCAGTGGTGGGCCCGATCCGAGCTAAAAACGCCGAGGGCTCCCCCACCACCGAGCAGGGCGATGCGCCGACCTCTATTTTTTAGGTACTTGAGAGCCACGAGGGCATCCATCATTTGGTCCAGCCCTTGGACAGACGAGGCCCCGGCCTGGGTCAAGATACCCTCCCAGACCCTGTCTTCTCCAGCCATGGACCCGGTGTGGCTCAAGGCCGCCCTGCGTCCTAATGGTGTGAGACCGGCTTTCCAGATCACCACCGGCTTTCTTGGCGTAACGCTCCTGAGGATCTCCAAAAACCTCCGTCCGTCCCTCACACCCTCCAGATAGGCCGCTATGTAGCCCGTCTCCGGATCATCAGCCAGGTAGTCGAGCAGCTCTACTGCGTCCAGGTCGCAACCATTCCCATAGGAGATGACTTTACTCAAACCCAGGCCCATAAACCGGGCCTCATACCCAAACTCTGTGGCCACGCCGCCACTCTGAGAAATCAAGGCCACAGGCCCGGGTTCTTTGGAGAAGCTGTGACCAGGGAGCAGGGTAATCCCTCCGCGAGGACTGTGAATGCCGAAACAGTTGGGTCCGAGAACCCGGAGTCCTTTGGCCCCAAACTTCGCCACCTCGGCCTCAAGGGCCGCACCCTCCTTCTCACCCGTTTCGGAAAAACCCGCAGAGTGTATTTGGACACCAGCCACGCCGTGATCCAGGCAATCCCGGAGGACTGCAGGCACGGCCTTGGCCGGGACCGAGACCTGGGCCAGATCCACTGGCCCGTTCACCTCGCTCAAACGCCTATAGATTTTGAAACCCGAGATCTCCCCGCCTTTCTGGGAAATGGGATAAAACCCTCCTTTATACCCGTAACGGATCTGGCTCAAGACAACCAATTGCCCAAATGAAAAGGCTGTGCTCACACCCCCGAACATTGCCACGCCCCGGGGATCGAACATACGGTCAAGTTGCGCTCGCTCTTCAGACCTCATCGATATAAGCCTCTCACCATTGCGGATAGGATTTTTTCCATGTCTGATCCTCTACTTAAATTAATATTCAAATGGACCCGTTCAGTTTGGCAAGGACCTGCCACAACCGGGTGGCTCGTTCCGAAAGGCTCCACTCTTCAGGACCGGTGACGTACTCCGCCCCGTCCCCAATAAATCGGTAGTAATGCACGGTGCAGCCTCTATATTGGCGGTTTCCGCTTGTGCATCGCACATATTGCCCCGGAAATATACCGCAGATCTTGAAACCATTCGCTTCCAGCAACCGCTGTGACAGGTCGTGCCAGGTCTCGCTGAAGGCGGTCAGGTACTCGGCCCCGGTGCTTTGGAGCCAATCCATCACCATTGCAAATCCCTGGATGAATAGCCCTTCCTCCTTTCTACGATGAGGTGGAATTGTGCCTATGGTCAACTCAATTTGCCTATTTTTGTCCCATTTTGTCAGCATCATCGCCATAACTATCGCGCCACTTTTTTCCCATCGGATCATAGAGCGGTTACGATCGTATCTGTCCTGTTCGTACTTCTCCCGCAACAGAATATTCCCTTTGTACATCTCCGGATGGAACAAGAAATCGAAAGAGGAGCCCATAAGTTCTGGGTAGCCTTCTTTCCAGACGTCTGCAATCAACGGGATTTCTTTCTCCGATACGAAATCCCATTGGAGGCCTGCGAATTCCGCAGTCAGCGGCGGTAATGGAGGCCATTGCAGAGGCGCTGAATCTATTGGACGGGTTCGGCATGTGGTGGCCATCTGGCGGTAAGGACGTGGTTCTTCATTCACCATGTATCCTCCTGCGATCAATACATTTACATTTCTCAGATGACAAGGCGTCCTGTTGGAACTCAACTTTACCAAAACCCTTACGCTTTAAACACAGAAAACGTCCTTTCAGAAGCGAGGTGGGAACCCTTTGAGGGGATGGCCTGCCAAGGTAGGTCTCTAGGCTGGGCTTTTAGGCGGTTTTTGAAGGGGCGCGTTGTTTACTTGGCTCCTGCCCTAAAACAGTTGCTCCCGACAAAAGGTAATATCTCCTGCCGGGAGCAGGGAGTGCATCCACGCGGGACAACTCCAAGACATTGAAATAAGAAGAGATTAAGGTAATTATAGTAGGAGTTTACGAAAAAGTCAAGTATTTTAAATAATTTATAAAGAGATTAGCAATCAATTATTTACTGCCTTTTTGCTTTGAGATCCCATATTTTTTGTTAAGTCCTTGATATTCCATGTTAAGGCCTGCCCCCACGGTGTGCCTT
>DAOVAK010000493.1 GCA_030671095.1 Deltaproteobacteria bacterium
AGGGCGGCCAAAAGGCCGTTGGCTGATAAGTATCCATAAGGCCCGGCTTTTCCCGAAAACCCGGCTGCTGTCCCGCCTCCGGCGTAAAGGTTTGGAATAGGCGTACCATCAGTGTGGATTACTTGCGCCAATTGGTTTACTTTAAGCCCGCCCTGGGTATGAAAAAGAGCGCCTGTAACCTTCGCAGCATATAATGGTGGCTCAAGAGGCTTCCCAAAATCTGTCCGGCCCAAAGGATCTGGGGTTTGGCCCCGTGCGGCAGTTTGAAACTCCTCATACGTGCGGGCCATTTCTTCTGGCGGCAAGCGGAAAGACACAGCCAATTCTTCAATGCTCCCGAATTTCTTTATTGCACCCATTTTGACACACTGCTGAAAGTCTTCGTAGTCAACCACGGTGTTGTAAATGCGCTGATCGAAGATGTCTATGGCTACGCCTTCCTCTTGTGCCAATACATTCAGGGCATGCTCGGAATAACCATGGTATTCGTTTACAAAACGCCTACCGTGAAGATTGACTTGATAGCCACCGAGACTTATCACAGCCCAGGTCAATAGTGTACCGTGAGGGTGAGCTACTGACCCATGGGCCTGGTAGGCACCCATGTACTCCAGTTGTGAACCCAGCGCCTCGCCCCATAGTATGCCCTCCCCGGTATTACCTTCATGGCCGAAGTAATAGGCCTCGCTCATCTCAGGAATGTATTTCCTAAGCATTTCAGGATTAGCCCCAAATCCATTCAAGGCCAAGATCACCTTGTTGGCTCGGGCCAAATTTATGCCAATCCCCTCAATTTCTACCTCAGCCCCCACGACCGCCCTATCCCCGCGAGTAGCAACAAGCCTCTTCACAGGTGCATTGTAGGCAATATCAATATTTTCATAGCGTGCAGCTGCCTGAAGCAGATCATTTACTAAGTGAGCTCCCTTACGGGAATGATTGGCATGGATACGGTGGCGTGAATGTCCAGGGTAGAAGAACTCTGTTACCAACTCAAACTGTATTCCCACATTATCCATCAACCAATGCACCAAGTTAGCAGATTCCCGCGCCACATGGAGGGTGAGTTCTGGATCGCTCTGATAACCATTATATTTCAGGATATCTTCCGCCATCAGTTCTGGGGAATCATCGATTCCGGCATCCTTTTGAACCCGAGTTCCTGCTGCAGGCACCATTGCCTGACTGAGAGATGTGTTACCTCCAGGATTCTTGTCCTTTTCCACCAAGAAAACCTGAGCCCCTTTTTCAGCTGCAGCCAATGCAGCAACGAAGCCACATCCTCCTCCACCGATGACCAGCACATCTATCTCAATATCCCAATTTAGTTCACCTGGGTCATCAACCCACAAAATGAGGTCCTCTATAGATTTCTCCTCTTTACTCATTGCCGTTATTCAGCCCCTTTCTCTTGAACCCTCTCGCTGCATCAATTTGAGGTTAGGCGGCGATTGACCGCTAATGCAATCGTGGCATCAACGCATTAGTAAAACTCTAAAATAGTGCCCGCGAACGCTCTTTCCCTGTCTCCCGCCTGATTTAACCATTTCCGCTCTCTAGAATTCCCTGGAATTCATACCGCCCTAGAATAGTTCTCGCAAAGCCCAAACTTGTACGTACTAAGTCAGATGCTCAGTTTAGATAAACTCAAGAAGCTCACTGAGGGCTGACTGCTCTAAATTCATAATAGTGTCACCCAGCTTTTTGGCGTCCTTCTCAGGGATCAGCAACGTGGCATTAGTATAAAATTTATTATAGATCTCTTCCCAGCTTGCGGGGTTTTCTGGTTCACCTTTCGCCAATTCCACCTCGGCAGACCATGTCTTGTTATTGGCGTCGGTTATGTTCACCGTGGCTCCCCTCTTCTCAGGATACAATCTCTCCCACTTGCTCCCTACCGCTAAAACCACTTTTCCGGCAAGGGCTTGGATGGTTTGATCCCGAACGTTTTCCTCGGAATATTTGTCAGCACCTGCATCCTGCTTTATCAAAGCCAAGGCCAAGGAGAACGGAATACTAAATCGACCTCCTGACGGCGCAGTCACCTTGGTTATGCCGGCAAGCCTAATGGCAGCCGGATAGGTCTCAATAGAGATTTCCTCTATTTCCGTGACGTCAATGTGACTCTCGCTAAATGCTTCTAAGGCAGCATCCATTGAAGCATGGGCATGGCGGCATGCGGCGTGGAGTTTAAGGTAAACGTTGAGAATTTCAAATTCCCGCCCCAGATTACAAGTCAAAAGATTTGTGTCCACTTCGTCTGCTACTGCTTTGAGATACCCATCCTCTCCCTCGAAGATATGGAGTGGGCCTTTGGCCCCTTTTTCGGCAAGGATGGATGAAAGGAGGCCTGACATGGCCGCCTTGGCCGGATTTATGGGTTTTACCATAGCGCCTTCTATCTCATGGTTGACCTGTATGAGTCCGGATTGCTGTAAGCCTGCTATGCCAAATGCATCTATGGTTTCCTCATGGTTCAAACCCATGATCTTTGCTGCGGCCGCCGCTGCTCCGAAAGGACCAGTTATGCCGGTGATATGAAAACCTCTATTCAGACTGGACGGAGTAATCGCCATGCCGATTCGTATCATGACCTCATACCCGACCACGATTCCGGCAATCAGTTTCTTGGTGTTGGCCTGTGAGAGCTCGGCAGCCGCAATAGCCGCTGGTATAATAACGGTACCGGGATGGAGGGCAGCAAACCGATGCCCGTCGTCCATATCCAGTGCATGTGCACAGGCTGCATTAGCCAGTGCTGCATTAACAGCAGGAAATTTCTTTTTTGTGCGGATTATGGTTGCCTCAGGTGTTCCACCAAGGCCAGCCATGTAACCAACAAGCATACGGGCGAACTCCATGAGCTGATACCCAGCTAAAGACACGCCCATCAAATCCAGAATTAACTTCTTGGCCTGGTGAATGACCTCTGGTTCTAGATCATCGTAGCGGGTATTCACAACAAAGTCCGCATATACTGAGGAAAACCCCTGCATCTCACACTTCCTTGGTTACTACTCTTTTTCCTGCTTCTCAACGGCCTCAGCCAACAACAAAAGACCATCTGCCAGCTTGTTTCATTGAAGATATTGGCTATCCAATATAGTAAACTTGGGGCTTTGTCCCCTCATCGGGCAACATGGTCCAAGCGCTGTACTTTTCCATCAGTTCGTGGACTTCACTCTTGGTGTC
>DAOVAK010000291.1 GCA_030671095.1 Deltaproteobacteria bacterium
ATTGTCGAGGGCACCTTGAACCATAGCTTTCCCGTCGCGAGCAACTCCACAGTCTCGGGAATTGAAATCCCGGTTCCAAAAGCTCCTAAAGCTCCGAACATGGTACAATGGGAGTCGTTTCCGGGAATTAACATGCCCGGACGAACAAGTCCCTTTTCAACTGTTACGTGAAGGTGAATTCCCTCGTTGATATCAAAGAAATGCTTTATGTTCTGTTCCTGAACAAATTGTCGAATGAGATTATGATTGGAAGCTGTCTGTGGATTATTTGCGGGAACTAAATGGTCTAAGCAAACGACAAATTTCTCAGAATCCCAAATTCTTGGAATCCCAGCTTGTCTAAACGTCCTTACCAGAAGGTGTCCGGAGGTATCATTTGTTATTGTCAAATCAGCGTTTGCCTCGACAAACTCCCCTGCTTCAACCCTCCTCTTTCCCGACTTGAGGGCCAATATCTTCTGTGCGATGGTCATCCCCTTCTTCTTCAATTCGTTCATGACTCCCGGAAATCGTTGCCGCTACGGAAACGTTGGAAAGATTCCCTTGGGTAGTTGAACAAGCATGAATTTCTCCAGAATCAAGTAAATGATAAGAGGACCAATCACCGCCATTGGTACAATCTTCGTCCACTTTCTCATGCCAAAACAATAGAGCAACATGCCGAATGTTACTATAGTCGCGTATAGGTATCCGATTATGTATAACAAAGAGTATGACAAGACCAAAATCCCTATGGTGAAAAAGGTTGTCATCCCTATTTTCAACCTTTGCTCAGATACCTCTTCTGAGGTCTTCCCTTTCTTAAGGAAATCAGCCAAAACAAGAAGGCCACCCAAAACCCCGATGACGACGGACAGTATAAACGGAAACAACCTCGGCGATAACGCGATATTTTTCATTACACCGAGTCCGCCCTTCCATTCCACCCCGGGCTCATCTATTCCCAAAGGTATCAGGAAAAGGTAGAGGAACACTGAAAATCCCACCAATGCGATTCCAATCTTTTTGTCTTGGCTCATCATTCTATTTCTTAGATAAGCGTAATTGTTTTACCGCATAATAGAGTACTACCTCATAATCCCCGTGAGCGTTTAGCCCTGTATCTCCACTCACGAAATAACATTGTTCCCAAAAAAAGTATGGTTAGGAGCAGGAAAAACAGCGACAGAGGAGAAGTAAAGAATATTGATACACTTCCGCCGGAAATCTTAAGGGCTAGCCTGAATTGATTCTCAGTCATCCCTCCCAAGAGAAATGCCATAATCAAAGGGGGCAGCGGAAAACCCGTCTTCCGCAACAAGTAACCGAAGATTCCCATCGCGAGCATCGTCCCCACATCAAACAGACTATTATTAACCAGGTAGACACCGAGAAAGCAGAATATGCCTACCGAGGGAAAGATAAGGTATCTCGGGAAAGCTACGAAATACCGGGCGCTCCTGTTAAACCAACTTACAGCCTGAACTAATATGAGTCCATTTATGATAAAAAGCGAAGCATACATGCTATAAATTACCGGGGCGTGGTTTCGGAACATAAGCGGCCCCGGCACTATACCCTTCAGCATGAATGCTGCCCCCACAACAGCTGCAACTGCATTGCCCGGTATCCCTAAAGTGAGAAGGGGAATAAGGTTGGCACCGTGAACAGCGCTATTTGCCGCCTCGGGAGCAGCGAGCCCCTCCAGGCTTCCGGTCCCAAACCTCTCGGGTTGTTTGGAAAACCTCTCCGCTATTCCCCGTGCGAGCCAACAGGCTATGGATCCTCCTGCCGCAGGTACCGCACCGATAAAGGTCCCCACCAATCCCGAGCGGAAAATATTAAGGAGCTGCGATTTGAGCTCGGCCCAGCTACAGCGTCTATCCTCAGGATTGGGCGAGTCTTCTATGGTCTTCGTGGAGACAAATATATCTCTCACTCCCTCATCAGCCTGGATCAATATTTCCGATAGCCCAAATAGCCCAACGAGTATAGCGATAAAGTCCAACCCCTTGGATAATTCGAATATTCCAAGGGCAAAACGGGGAAGACCGATCATGGGATCCATCCCTACGGTAGCTAAAAGGAGCCCAAACATAGCGGAGAGCAGTCCCTTAATAAGCGCCTTACCCGTAAGGGTTCCGATAATAGATAAACTGAACACCAAAAGAGAAAAATATTGGGCCGGCCCAAACTCCAAGGCCAATTTGGCTATATGTACCGCGACCAAAATCAATATTAGATCACTGAGGACATCACCAATTATGGAAGCGTATAACATAAGGCCCAATGCCTTACCCCCTTTGCCCTGTTCTGCTAGGGGATATCCATCCAACAATGTAGCTGAAGCCTCCGGAGTACCCGGTATCCGCAGCAAGATAGCTGATACCGAACCTCCGTATGTAGTGCTTCTGTAAATGGCGAGCAAGAAAGGAATCGCCATAGTTACTGGCATGGCAAAGGTAAATGGGATAAAAATAGCTACGGCTATAGTCCCTCCCAGACCCGGGATTGCCCCGATGATCATACCAATGGGTATCCCCACGCAAATTGCGACTATCGATACTGGGTTCAGTATAGTCAAAAACGCATCAGCTATCGTATTTAACATCGCCTACCCTTTTTGCCCAGTAATGAGGACCTTATTCCGCGGATGCAAGCCGAGCTTTACTCCATTTACCCTTTTTTGTGCCTTGATAACGATGTTGAGGTGGTTGGGCATGTGAGTTTCATCGAATCCCGCTACTTCGCCCATACTTGTATCCTCGATCAAAACCCTATCCCCGACCACTACAACTCCCCCCTGCTCTATTTCGGCGAAACCGATCCCCGCTACTCGATTGACGACTTTTCCCGGAGAGGCCTCTTCTTCATCTGTGAGAAGTAATTCGTGAATCTCATGTCTCTGAAGCGCACGTGTACGAGGGGCTATCAAGTTCAGGCCTCTTTCATCCATCTCCGTATCCAAGATGAGTAGCAGTTCCCCAACGATATCTGTTTTCTCCCAGTTATGCCCTTTAATCAAACCCGCTTGGTAAGGATCCTTCGCCATAAATCTTTCCTCCGAGAAATGAAAAACAGAGTTCATTCCTTGGCCACAGCAATAGCATCCATTACAATCAGAGCTCCCTGTGACAGCGCCGACACCTCAACACAACACCGAGAAGGAGGCTCATGGGGAAAGTATCGTTTAAATGCCTCGTTGAATATGGGAACAAAATTCAGATCTTTCACGTAGGCATTGATTTTAACTATCGTAGATAGATCGCCTCCCCCGGCTTCAACAACCGCCTTGAGATTCTCGAGGGCACGTTCAACCTGTCCTTCAATATTCGGTGCCAATTCCCCCGTCTTAGGATCCCGTCCTAACTGACCCGTCGTAAAAATAAACGAATTGGCTTTTGTGCCCTGAGCGATAGGGCTTTTCGGCTTACACGCCTTATCTGTCTCAATATTTGTTTTCATCAAATTACTCCCTTATTTGGTTTAATTAAAGTTTTTCAAGCCCTCACTTTCTTTATGACGATAATGTTGTCATCAATTCCTTAACATCGGCAAGATCTTCAAAATCCTGTATCATCTCAAGTGATCTTTCTATGTTTTCCTTCGTTAATAACCCTTGAGCACATTGCTTATATTTGTCGATAATCTCCGTTCCTTCTAAAGGTGCGCTCACGGAACCGCGGCCCTTCTCGATCTTGACGGAATATTCCGTTCTACCCCTCAAGCACACGGTGACCGAGGTAAACTCGTGTGCCAGGCTCTCCTTCGTCTGTAGATCGGGGTGGATGTACATCTCTACCCTTCTCATGAGGTCGTGTACACGAGGGTCGGCCAGTTTACGCTCGGTGAATTGTTCTGCTGTCACTTTTCTGTCCAAGAAGGCCACCGCCAGACAAAAGTGCATGCTCGATCTGGCTTCCAAATCCGTCTCGGGAGATCGATAAACAAGGACATTGGGGACCTTGTAGGATACACCAACTCGAATACTTTCCACCGCCTCGAAGCTCAAGTCATGCTCTTGGACAAGTTGTAGCATCCCCTCTATGGCACAATGGGCTGAAGAACAGCAAGGGTACCGTTTTATATCAACCCCGGGAAAAGCAAGATCGTACGGGGTTCCCAGGCATTCGGAGATTTTTGCCACTTTATCCGCTCCACCATCGCACAGAACATCATAGAATCCGGCTCTCCCTTCCAAAGCATCATTGGATGCAGTGAAACCTTTCTGCGCTAGGAGCGCCGCTATTATTCCGTGCTGTGCCGCGGCTCCCACATGGAAAGATTTGGTCATCGTTCCAAAATTTTGGATAATCCCAGCAGCTTCCGATGTTGCAATCCCAATGGCCACTCTTGTCTGGTCGGCATCGAGCTCCAAGATCTTTGCTGCTCCAGCTGCTGCCCCTAGGCTTCCTAAAGTCCCCGTCGTATGCCAGCCTTTATCAGCGTGAGCCGGTATCACTGAAGCGCCGATTTTCATCTCAACTTCTGAACCCAGCACGTATGCTTCCAATATTCGCTTGCCCGACACCCCCTCTCTTTCTCCGAGCGCCAAGACTGCTGGGAGTACCGGCGCCGTAGGATGTCCGTCACGCATAGATCGACTTGTATCGTCGTAGTCAAGGACATGGGCCATAGTGCCATTTGCAA
>DAOVAK010000674.1 GCA_030671095.1 Deltaproteobacteria bacterium
GGATAGGAATCCTTCGCCATCCTTGCTCGTAGCTGTGTACAGCTTTGAGCGACGTGCCCAACAGTTCAGCCATCTGCTTCTGGGTTTTGCCCAGTTCCTTACGAATATGTACAAATTCCAGCTTCTTCATGAGTGCCTCCCGAAAGCAATTTTGGGGCTGAAGCCCAAGCCAGTCGGTCCAAATTACACTATGTCACAATGTGGCCCCCATAATCAACAAAAAACCCCGTTCTCTTGAAAAAGGGAACGGGGTTTAAAGGAAAGGGGTTTTATATCATGTGTTGGGTCGTTAGCGTTTTATTGGCGCGACCTCCGGTGGCTTGGTGGTATTGCCCGTGGCATTTGGATAATCTGGGACCTTAAACGCCTTCTTGTTGTGTTTGATCAGATCACGGGAAAGCTCCATAAAATCATTATACCTCTCCTTCATGTCATAAAACCCATGCCACCAGGCATAATCAGGTGCGAACATGGCCACACCCTGTCTTGCCCTCCTCCCTTCATGATGCCAGAGATAGTAGAAATCCAGCTCTGGCTTCTCGTCAAATATTTGTGTCTTATCAATCAGACCCTTGGCGTATAGCTCGCCCAGCATCTTCTTGGCCGGCTTGAAATAGACCTCATTATACTCTTCAACGGCCTTGTCGAGACGGACGTAGTGATTGTCCACCCAGAGCTTGCTGTGGCACTGCATACAGATCGCCTTCATCTTATCCCTCTCCACCTTCCAATTGGTCTTGGCCGGGAAGGCCGGGAATTTTTCTGGACGGAATGTAAAGGGCGCCTGAGTCTCCCAGGAAAGCCTTTCTGTCACGTCATGGGAAGTCAGGACAGGTCCAGCGCCTGACATATGGCAGGCAGCGCAAGTGGGTGCTCGGTAGTCCACACCGGGGGTCCATGTCCCTGGAGCCGCATCCCAGTTATAGTTGTCTCCATGGGCGGTGTAAATATTGCCATGCTTGGATTCCAGATAAATCTCTATATGAGGGTGATCCGGACCCAAATGGCACTGGCCGCATGCCTCAGGCTTTCTTGCTTCCATTACGGAGAACAGATGTCGGGTATGGCAACTGGTGCAGGCTCCCCGGCTTCCATCCAGGTTGATACGCCCCACGCCCACGCTGGGCCAGGTTTCAGGAGTCAGCTTCCCATCCTTCATCTTCAATATGGTCCCATGGCAATGGAGGCAGCCGGTAGTCCTTTCATTGTCACTGTTCATCCCCTTGTTAAGCCAGGGGTCAAGCTTCCAGATGATCTCCAGGGTATTGGCGTGCTTGCTGAGGCTGTACTGCTTGGCCTCGTCAGGGTGACATCGGGAGCAGTCCTTGGGAGTCACAACGGCAGAAATAGGGACCTTGTATTCTTTGGTCCCATATTTCTGATCAGAACGTTGGTATTGTTTGTAGTGTTCCTTGCTCACGTCAGGATCGAACTCTTCTGCCCTATGGCAGTCGAGGCAGGTGATGTTGGCGCTGGCGTGCCTGCTGTGGGCCCAGTCGGCGAATATGCCCGGGTTTTCGATCTTGTGGCATTCAATGCAGGCCACCGCCTCCTTGGGCATGGCGCGCTCTATCCTGAATTCCTTCACCTTGGGCAGGTTTTGGGCATAAGTAATCAACGATCCCGATAACACAAGCCCGGCAAGCCCGCATACCAGAAAAGCCATCAAAAAAACTCTTTTCATTCTCATACCCCCTCCTCTTAAAATTGATTATTTTCAATTGACGATTGTAGATTGCCTACTGGAAAAGATGATTGGCGATAATTTGATCCCAATCCCCATTCGTCAATCATCAATCAACAATCCACAATCTTCAATCCTAGAGTCCTAGGCCTCTGTATGTCTCCTGATACTGCTTATATCGATAGACTGGAGTGGCCCTATGGACTAGATTCTTATGACAATCTACGCACTTTTTCTCGTAACCGGGCCGGGCATACAACACCGACCTGTGGGCCAGCATGGCCCCTCTTTTATCTGGGATATAGAGGATATTTCGATGGCATTTTTGACACTGTTCGTTCTTGAACGCCGCATACGCCTTCTGCCGATTTTTCTCATGATCATATTCATCCAGAATAAACACGTGCACGAACAGATCTTTGATGCCATGAGCAGTCTTGGCGTAGAAAAAATCGAAGGTGTCATGGGGCGCTGGCAAGTGGCAATCCATACAATCCGCCACAAATCCCTGGGCATTATTCGCGTGGGTTGAGGTCTTCCACGTGTTATAGGCAAACTGGATTTCGTGGCACATGGCGCAGAATTGCGGCGTCGTGGTGCGAACCATGGTGTAGTAGGTGATACTGAATATGGGGAAGGCT
>DAOVAK010000410.1 GCA_030671095.1 Deltaproteobacteria bacterium
TCCTCGATTATCGCAACCGAGGCTTTCCCATCATTGTCAGGACAGATCAAGCTATAGAGCCTGTAGGCAACTCCATGGAAGACTGGAAGATGTGGGCAGAGCTTGGCAGAAAGATGGGATATGGCGAATATTTCCTATGGAAAGACACGGATGAGCTTTTCGCACACCTACTCAAAGAGGCGGGCATCTCGTTAGACCAGATAAAACAGAACCCAGGCGGTTTTCAATATGCAGAGCAGACGTATCAAAAATATCTCGAGAATGGCTTTAACACGCCATCGGGAAAGGTGGAGATCTCCTCAAAACTCATGGAGGGGTACGGATATGATCCCCTGCCCACATTCAAAGAGCCGGCGGAGAGCCCTGTCAGTAGGGCAGATCTGGCTGATAAATACCCTCTTATACTGATCGCAGGTCCAAGGACGAGGGTTTATTACCATTCACAGTATCGTAATCTTCCCCGATTAAAAAAGGAAATGCCGGAATCTCTCATTGAGATTCACCCAGAAACGGCAAACCGCGCTGGAATAAGCGATGGAGACATGGTCAAAGTGGAATCTCTAAGAGGGGCTACCAGGATCAAAGCAAAGCTCACCGAGGACATCCATTCTAAAGTGGTTTGTGCCCAACACGGGTGGAGCGAGGCAAACATCAACGTGTTGACCGATGACGAGAATCGCGATCCCACATCAGCATACCCCGGCTTTAGGTCTGTCTTATGTCGGGTGGCCAAAACTCAATAGAGGAGAGAAGAGTCAAAGGCTTTTGTCGTATCATTCTTAAACCCATCAACAGCCGGAAAACCAAGTTTTGCGGCGCATTTAATGGAGGTGAAGACATGGGCAAAAAAGAGATCTGGGGAAAAGGTGTAACGAGGAGAGATTTTATCAAAACAGTGGGGGCTGCGGGAGTCGCTGCGGCTGGGGCGGGTTTGCTGCCTCGAAATTCTCTGGCTGCCAAAAGGGATTATATCCTCATTGGTCATCCTGCTCCCGCTACGGGTCCTATTGCTCCCTTTGGAGAGAGTTCCGCGTGGGCTGATAAGCGCGCTGTGGCTGAGATCAACAAAGGAGGCGGGATATTCCTCAAGGACCAGGGCAAGAGATTGCCCGTCAGAGTCAAGGCCATGGATACGGAAAGCAATCCAACTAAGGCTGCTGAAGTTGCCACTAAGTTGATTCTACAAGACAAGGTGGACTTGATGCTTTCTATGGGGACTCCCGACACCGTTAATCCCGTAGATGCCATCTGTGAAAGGTATCAAGTCCCCGCAGTCTCTTCGGTGGCTCCGATTGAGCCTTGGCTGACAGGGGGACCTTATAAGTGGTCCTATCATTTCTTTTGGGGCCTCGGTGACATCATCACTGTTTTTACAGGGATGTGGGGCGCGTTTGCTGACAAAACCAACAAAGTGGTAGGGGGTTTCTGGCCCAATGATCCTGATGGAGCCGTATGGGCCGTAGAGTTTGGAAAGAAGCTGAAGCAGGCGGGTTACAAGGTGGTTGATGTGGGAAGATTCCCTTATGGTATGCAGGATTTCAGCGGTTTCATAAGCACATGGAAGAAAGAGAAAGTGCAAATCCTGACAGGCGTGCCCATCCCGCCTGACTGGGCAACATGTTGGCGGCAATGCCACCAGAAGGGATTCATTCCCAAGATTGCCACCATCGGAAAGGCGATCCTGTTTCCCGCTGCCGTGGAGGCGATCGGCGGAAAGCTCCCCAACGGCCTCACTTCTGAAATCTGGTGGACCCCCATGCACCCCTTTCAATCATCCTTAGGGGGATACTCTTGCAAGGGCTTGGAGGAGATCTGGTCCAAGGATACAGGAAGGCAGTGGACACAACCCATGGGTTTTGACTGGGCGGCTTTTGAGGTGGCGGCCGATGTCCTTAAGCGGGCAGGCTCTTTAAAAGCAAAGAAAATCAGGCAAGCCTTAGCTGAGACTGATCTGGACACCATAGTGGGGCATGTTAAATTCAATGAAAAGCACTTCGCCTTGACCCCGTTAGTGGGAGGCCAGTGGGTAAAAGGCAAGAAATGGCCGTGGGATCTCCAGATCACTTACAATAAGGAGCATCCCTATATTCCGACCACAGGGAAGATGGTCTTCCCCATACCTAAATAGGCAAATCAGAGGTCCTTCCATCTTGCGCGAAGGGCCTCTGCTCATGACCTTTGGGAATTTGGGGATTTAAAGCGGAGCGCGTTACCCGTTTCTGCACAAAGTGAGAGAACAGGGCGCTTCAATTCTCTGAGGGAACATCCCTAAGCACCCGCTCAGACAAGTTGAGAACGATTCAACGCACAAGGAAAAGTCTGGATGCCCCCCCTACTTACCATTAGCAATCTGAGCAAGTCCTTCGGAAAGGTGGCCGCTGTCCACGATCTGAGTTTTGAAGTGGATAGCCGTGAGATATTGGGCATCATCGGTCCCAATGGCGCAGGTAAAACAACCACATTCAACCTCATCACAGGAGAAATCAGACCAGACAAGGGAGAGGTTATATTTGGGGGCAAGGACGTGACCCACGATCCCACCTTCAGGAAATGCCGCATGGGCATCGCGCGGACTTACCAGATTCCAAAACCCTTTCTGAACATGACTGTACTGGAAAATCTCCTGGTTGGCAGCATCTACGGTGGGGGCCTAGGCTATAAGCAATCTAAGGAGAAGTGCGAAGAGATCCTTGAGAAGACAGGATTGCTCGCTAGTAGAAATGCTGTTGCAGGGGCACTGCCCCTCTTTGACCGTAAGCGTCTGGAATTGGCCAAAGCCCTCTCGACGGAGCCAACCCTTCTTCTGGTAGACGAAGTGGCTGGCGGGCTTACTGAGTCAGAAGTGGAAGAAGTCCTTGAAATGATTCGCTCTGTAAGAAAGGACGGCGTTACCGTGATGTGGGTGGAACACATCATCATGGCCATGCAAAAGGGCCCTGATCGACTTTTGGTCATGGATTTTGGTCGAAATATCTTTTGCGGGAGGCCTGAAGAGGCGTTCCGTTCTGATGAAGTCCAGAGGATTTATTTGGGTGCCGAGGAAGACTGATGTCCGTGCTCAAAATCAGAGAGTTGAATGTTTACTATGGAGAGTTCCACGCCCTTACAGACGTTGAGCTCGATGTGGATAAACGGCAAATCGTTTCTCTCATGGGCGCCAATAGTGCAGGTAAGTCGACCCTGCTAAAGACGATCTCTGGCATTTTGAAACCCAGGTCCGGAAACATCAACTTCGAGGGAAAGAGGATTGATGGCCTGGAGCCTCATGATATTGTGGCCATGGGGATGGCTTTAGTACCACAGGGCAGAAAGATCTTCTCCAATCTGACTGTTCGAGAAAACCTCCTCATTGGCTCCTACACGCCGAGGGCCCGTAAGACGAGGAGTGAGAGCGTTGAAAATGTGTTTCAGCTTTTCCCACCACTAAAAGCGCGTATAAGCCAGAAAGGGACTGACCTTAGCGGAGGTGAACAGCAGATGCTCTCCATAGGCCGAGCCCTCATGTCACAGCCACACTTTGTTATCTTTGACGAGATCTCCTTGGGGCTGAGTCCGCTGATAGTAAAAGAGCTTTACAAGGCCATAAAGCGGATGAATCAGGAAGGCATGACAGTGGTACTGGTCGAGCAGGACGTGAAGCGAAGTCTCAAGGTTTCAGATTTCGCGTACATTCTCCAAGAGGGCAAGATTACACTAAAAGGAAGCCCAAGATATTTTACCGAAGAGACGGTGAAGAAGGCCTATTTTGGCCTTTAAATTCATATTTC
>DAOVAK010000700.1 GCA_030671095.1 Deltaproteobacteria bacterium
GATCCGCAGCACATCCAGCTTAAGGCCACATGATCCCCCGGTTTTACCTTTGTCACGCGAGCTCCCACTTCCTCCACAATGCCGGCCCCTTCGTGCCCCAAAACAGAGGGCAGCGGGATGGGTAAATGCTGGTCCCGGGCGGCCAGATCCGTATGGCATATGCCGGCACCGACGATTCGAACTAAGACCTCATCGTCTTTGGGATCACTGAGTTCCAATGGTTCAATGCTGAATTCTCCTGATTTCTCGAATACAATTGCGGCTCTGATTTCCATATTTCCCTCCTTATTATTGAAAATGGTGCCTTACCTGATCCGGATAAACCGGAGGAGTGCCTAAAATGAGCTAAAGTGCCTAAAATGCCTAAAGTTGATGTTTGTTTTTCATTCCTTGCTGGGCGTTTCATCGTCTGGGCGAAACTTCTTTTTGAGTTCTCTTTTCAAAATCTTGCCCTGAGGATTTTTAGGAAGAGACTTCGTAAATTCGATCGATTTTGGCGCTTTGTATGAAGCAATGTGCTCCTTACAGAACTGAATAATGCTCTTCTCCGTAGCCATGGCATCTTCCTTAAGAACAACCAGCGCATGAACTCTCTCCACCCATAATGGATCAGGGATGCCAATGACAGCGGCTTCGGCAATCGCGGGATGCATGTAAAGGACATCTTCTACTTCTCGGGAATAGACATTTTCACCGCCAGTCACGATCATGTCCTTTTTTCTGTCTACGAGATAGATGAAGCCCTTTTCATCATAGTATCCTAAGTCTCCTGTATGGAGCCACCCATCAACAAGAGCCTCACGCGTTTCTTCTGGCTTTTGCCAGTATTCAACCATAATGGAATCACTTTGCGCGATGACCCCGCCCACTTTTCCAGGTCCCGCATCGTTTCCTGTTTCATCGATTACCCGGACATGAACCCCGAGGCTTGGTTGACCGCAGGAACGCAAGACCTTTTGTTCTTCCAATGATCTGTCCAGAACCTGGTGCGCTTTCTTGGAAAGAGAGCATATTTGCGGTCCTGATTCGGTTTGGCCATAGCCCTGCGAAAAGATCGGGCCAAATACCGCAAGGCCCTTTCTCAACAACTCCAACGGCATTGGGGATGCGGCATAATAGATTCTATTCAAACTGCTCAAGTCATACTCTTTTAAATCCTGTTGATCCAGTATGGACTTTAACTGTGTAGGGACGATTTGCATATCCGTCGCCCTCTCATTTTGAATCGTCTCAAGAACAACAACCGGATCAAAGGATTTTTGAGGCAATATCACATTACAGCCCCCGACAAGGAAAAAGGGCCACACATGGCTATCTCCACCGATATGAAAAAATGGCAATGCCATGATGTGTTTGTCTCCGGTTTTTAGGCTCATCTCCAAGGCCTTTATGCGGGTGTTATCCAATTTGCGACGATGGGTGTATAGGGCGCCTCGAGGAAGACCGGTCGTACCACTGGTGTAGAAGATGAGAAGCGGATCATCATTAAGCACGTTGACATCAGGCTCATCCTCTGGATGCCTTGCCAGCAAATCGCGATGAGGCAGCATATCAGAGTTAGAATTCCCGAAACATACATAGTGCTTTACGCCGGTAAGTCTGGACCGTAATCGGTTTACGGTCGCGACGAGTTCCGGGCCGACAAAAAGGGTATTTGCGTGTGAATAGTTTATGAGATATTCCATCTCCTCCATGTGGAGCCTGGGATTGAAGGGCGAGGCAATAAAGCCCCCTTTCATGGCAGCTCCATAAACATCCGCGTACTCGAGGCAGTTCCATGATAGGATTCCAATGATATCTCCCTTTTGGACACCCAGCGCCTGCAGGCCATGGATGAGGCTATTTACCCTCCCATTGAAGTGTTGGAAACCTATTCTCTCAGAACCGCACACGAAGGCCTCATTGTCTGGATAGAGAATGGCATTTCTGTAAATAATATCCGCAAAAGTCCCTAATGGATAACGGCTCAATTCCTTCAATATAAGTTTATCTGTCATTTCAATTTCTTTCAGCCGAGGCCCGGTCGGGGGTCGGGTAATATCCTGTACTTCGGTTGAAATTACGGTAAGACTGATCTCATCAAGAGAATTTTATAATATGAATGGAATTATTAAACTACCATTGGTCTAATATTTAACAAGAAAAATATTTTGTCAATAAATATTTTTCTTGCAATCAAAGGAAATTTTTATTATTTAA
>DAOVAK010000028.1 GCA_030671095.1 Deltaproteobacteria bacterium
AAAGCTTTACCAGCGTCTGGAGGAGGATTTTGCCCTGACCACTCAAGAGCTCAAAATCACCCAAGAGAAACTATTCCGCTCTGAGCGCCTCATGGCCATGGGTCATCTCGTTCAGGGCGTTGCCCATGAAATCAGAAACCCTATTATGACCATAGGAGGTTTTACGCAGAGACTAAAAAGGGAATTGGGAAAAGAGCACAAACTTCAAGAGTACGTGGACATCATTCTGGAGGAGGCGATCCGCCTGGAGAAGCTTGTAAAACAGGTACGAGAATTTATGAATGTCCAGTCTGCTACCCTCACTATGGACAAAGTCCCTCCGGTTGTAGATGAGGTTATTAAGATATTTGAGCCCCTGGCCAAAAGACAGAAGGTACAGATTGTAAAGGATATTGATGGGGATACGCCTCTTATGAATATGGACTCTGCCCAGTTGGTAACCGCCCTTGCCAATGTTGTGGAAAATGCCCTGGAATCCATGTCCGGGGGCGGCACACTGACATTGGGTGTTAATCGACAAAATAATAATGTTCTGCTCACTGTGAGGGACACAGGGCGTGGTATTCCGGCAGAGCAGTTAGACGCAATATATGATCCATTCGTCACCTCCAAGACGAGAGGAGCGGGCTTAGGTTTGACCATGGTGCACCAGATCATCATGAATCACCAGGGTGAAATCAAGATCAGTAGTCAATTGGAGAAGGGGACTATTGTGATCCTTCGGCTGCCCGTACCTATGGTTGAAAAAGGATGAGATAGGTTATGAAAAAGCGAGGTAGAAGACGGTTTTGGTCGCGGCTTATTATCCTGCTAGTCCTGGTGGCTGCGGCTCTGGTGGCATATTTTCTCTTCCAGGGAAAAAAACGTGAGGAGAGCAAAGTAGAAGAGAGAACAGTAGAGGAGAGAAAGGCGGAGGAGAGCAAGACAGAGGAAAAGAAAACATCCCTCGGCGAGCCAGCTCCCACTAAGGAGGAGGGGGCTCCTCAGGTGGCAGCCAAAACACCGGTAAGAGGAGAACCCACTCTACCCAAAGGGGTTAAAGAGGGTAGGCCGTCTGAAAAGGAAGATTATTGCAGCAAAATTGAGAAGGGTGTTCAGGACTTTTTCACCTATCTGAATAAGGAGAGATATGTCCGAAACTTGAAAGCAGATATGGATTCCTATGAACGCTTCAAGCGTGTGATGATAAAACTCTCCTCAGAACCACCCGTCCCGGCGGGAGAAAATATGGACACCTTAATCATGACCCGAAATATCTATCACTTCTACAGGCTCTTAGAAAATGAAGACATCAGACTGATTAGAGAAATTATGAGAAACGAGGCGGATTCCCTGGAACTGAATTTGGACATATTTTACAAGTGGCTTATGATGGGAGAGCAGTGCCCAGACCCGGAAAAAACAAGGCCTTCCTTAGAAGTCTTGTATCAATACGCCGGTTTCTTCTTAAATACCATAGGTGGGAGGGCCTATCTCTATAGAAGGCCATTGAATGTCAGGCTTCTGATCAGCTATTACTCACTCTTGATCGTCCATGAGGCGGACAAAAAGAGAAGGAACAGTTACGGCATTGATGTATTCCCTGAGATCACCCCTCTGGCGAGAGAAATCAGCCTCTATCCAGATTTTCACTTTCAAAACGAGTATATCCTCCAATTGACACAGCTTCAGAATTACTATCTCAAGAAAAGATAAGAACTCGGCTCCGCTATGCTGCGCCATTGGAGTACTGGAGTAATGGCCCGCCCTGGCGCGACCCTTGTTGAATACGCTGTAGTAAATGTACTGGTTCAGAAGCTGAGTGTCTCGAACTCATGCTTTGTGATCCCAGGTCTGGGCCACGGAGTGATGGGCTAAAAGGAAGGAAAGATCTTTCACTTCTTATCCAATACTCCAGCACTCCACCACTCCATTACTCCAGTCTTCGGTCTTCAGATTTTTCTCGCTATTTCGCGAAATATCTGCTGGAGCCTATTTGAAATCTCACCCAACCTGTTTCTATCTAACTGTAGACTCTCGCTGTCCGCATAAAGATCCTGGTTGATCTCAATCTGCACGGACATCCTGCCCCTTTTGACGAGCTCCAGACCATAATGGGTGGTAATAAAGCCCCCAGAATAAGGTTGGTTTACGGAAACAGAAAATCCTGCGTTGATAAACACCTCCTTCATCATTTGAAGGGCTTCCGCAGGGCAGGTGATATCTCCGAGTGAGGGATCCGGCTCCCCTCTAGGATTCCCATTATTCCCGAGGACGATGTCCTTTCTCCATCGCAGCGGATCCGGGGCCCCAGATGGACCGATACGGACCAAGGAGTGGCAGTCAAATAGGGCTTTGATCTCCGGATTCTCAACCGCCTCTTTCAGTCTATTGTGATAGGGCCAGTAGTACGCTTTAAGCCGCCTTTCCACCTCATTCTCTTCGGGTCGCCCGTCTTCCCTGTAGATATCTCTTCCATAGTAATCTACCTCTGGAACGACCCCCTTAGCATCACGTTGCCTGAAATCCCTATTGAGATCCGCCACGAGACGACTCCATCGGGACCACAGAGCCACCCTGACCGGAAGTTGAGTGAAAACCTCTCTGGCACCCAAATCGGTGGATTCTAGTATTTCTCTCTGCGTGAGAGCCATACAATCTCTGATATCCTCTGGTATCTGGAACGAAGCATGGGGTACGGATATGACAAAAGGAAGTCTCATAAACGGCCTCCGGGTTGATTGATTCTAGTGGGCGATGCAAACAGAAGAATTTTGATCATTTGGTATTGATTCGAAATTCGGATTATCAATTTCCCACAAGAGACCATTTCCAGGGCCTCTTCCTGCGGCCTTTTTCATATCACCTCTTCTACCGGTGGTCCCGATTAAAAAGCCTGGGCTATCCAAACATCTGGCCATAGACCCAATCAGCCGCAGAAAGGACCCCGGGTGATAGGGCCCCCCTCTCATCCACGATGGGGTTAGGAAAAAGGATGCGACATAGCCTCTGTAGCGGGTCTCGCAGCACTAAACCATTCTCACCCGTATCAGGGGGGCCTGCCCGCCATTCCATCCTCCGTAGCAGGCTACTGCGGAGGACGGGCGCGAGCCGCTCAGGCAAGGCAGGCGGGCCATCGATAATGATAAACTGCCTCTCATTGCGGATTTCTCTGTAGTCTGAGGCGCCATCAACAAAGTAAATCCTTCCCGATTCTGGATCACGTTCATAGAGGCCTGCCTCCCGCAGTCCGTCTCCTGTCAAAAGCGCATTGGAACCGCTAAACAAAATGATATGGCTCCCCCTTATGGCCGCTTCATACCTTGCGTTCAGGGAGACGGGATCCATTTCATAGGGCAAATCCAGAAACTCAAGCATATGGAAAACATCCATAGGGATAATTTTATGCCAAAGCTGAAGCTGGGATAGCATGGGAAATGCGCCTGTGAATCGCGGATTGCACTCCAGGGGATAGACCTGCTTTTTGTCATGGCTGATTAGGAAATCTATTCCCAATATCCCTTTATAGCCTATTTCGGCCAAATACTCGCCGATCAACCGCGCCTGACGCACGGCCTCAGCCTGTACATGAGATGGCCACGTGGTTTCACCCCAGGAATGTCCGCAGAAGATCCCGTTTTCTGAGATATCCCCACAATAGGGTAAATCGATGAGTTGTCTTTGAAGGCCGGAGAAAAGGATTCCGTGTCTTGTGAGGCAAAGGGCCAGACTGGCTGGTATCCCGTCCATAAATTTATGGATGGCAGCGGTCTCAATTTCTATCCCTCTCCATGTGCCCTGTTTCAGGATCTTCTGAACGCGCTGGTAATCCAAATCAGATTTGACAAAAAAGGTCCCTCGCCCACCCCCTTGCCGTATCTCAGGAAACTGTACCACAAATTTAGGGGCTATCTTTTGAGCCCAATACGCA
The DNA here is from genome assembly GCA_030671095.1 of Deltaproteobacteria bacterium. The sequence goes on from DAOVAK010000028.1 coordinate 3,911, forward strand.
TAATCAAAAGCAAAGGAATCCTTTAGAGTATAAATGTCACCAGGGACTCGGTTGAGTTTAAGTTGTTTGGCCATCCTGCGGAAAAAGGCCCTGTCAGCCACCCGCATCCGTAGGGAAGAGGGATTGGCGAGGAGCACCCATCCCTGGCGCTCAGCCAGTTCTTCCAAATCGGGATAACTCTGATACAAGAGAAGGTATTGGGGTCCTGTCATCTTTTTGAGAAATTCTCCTACTGCGGGATGGGACAAAAGGCTTTCGGAGTTATAACCGTTTGCCTCCACAAAATGCCCTATTTCCTCTTCCAGACAGAAGATATCCACCCGCTTTCGCAGCAGCGGTAGATCCAAGGTCTTTCTCAGGGCAATGATATAATAAGGCTGGCAAAAGTAGGCAGGTATGATCCTGGAGTAGGCAGTTATCCCCACACCCGTGATGGTGCCTGCTACAGAATCAAAAAGATTCCTCACATCCGCTAAATCCCTAACAAACATGCGTCGGATTCCGGCCCCTTTTCATCACCAGGTTCTGCGAAAAAGCAGGCCGCATAATGGGAATCTTCCAAAGCCTTCAGTGGCGGCACCTCGATGCGGCACTTGGTTTGATCTGCTCTACTGCACCGGCTGAAAAAGGGGCAACCAACCCCTTCTGATACTTTCCTCTGGGTATGCAGGAAAGTCTTGTATTCTCTGATATCTCCACAGTGTCCAAACTTGGGTATGGCATCGATTAAGGCTTGACTGTAGGGATGTTTTGGGTTTTGTATGACCGCATCGGCTGGCCCCAGTTCCATGAGACTGCCTTTGTAGATAACGCCGATCCGATCGCAGAGATAACGGGCTGCAGCAAGACTGTGGGTAATAAAGAGAATGGTCACCTTGAATCTATCCCGCACATCGAGCAATATGTTAAAAATCTGGGCGGAGTAAGAGGCATCCAGCATGGACGTGGGCTCATCCGCCACAATAAATTGCGGTCCCAATACCATTGCGCGGGCAATGGCTACCCTCTGCCTCTGCCCACCGCTCAGCTGATGGGGATAACGATAGAGAAATTCTTCAGGGGGAGAGAGCCCTACTGTTTTGAGTGTCTCCATCACCTGCTCGAGGCGCTCTATACCATCACCCACTTTATGGATGGTCAATGGTTCCGTAACGCTTTCGTAGATGGATAGTTGCGGATTTAAAGACTGGTAAGGATCCTGAAAAATCATCTGTACCTTTCGGCGATATTCTTTCAGCGCCCTCCCCTTCAACCCGGTAATCTCCGCACCACTCAGGCATATCTCTCCCTCCTCCGGATACTCCAACCCAACAATCAGGCGCCCTGCCGTCGTCTTGCCGCTGCCACTCTCACCAACCAGACCGAATATTTCCCCTTCGTAAATGCTCAAGGAGATCCTGTTCAGGGCGACCACCTGTTCGCCACCTGGACCAAAAAAGGACCCCCTTGATTTGTAGATCTTCGAAATATCCCTTAGTTCGAGTACGGTTTTTTTCTCGTTACTCATAGTAAAAGACTAATCTAACCTCTATTCTTATTCCTTTATATCCAACACTCCCTGGCCCAGACCTGGTATCGTCAATTGGGTATCTCATATCAAATCCCGCAAAGGAAGCCCACACTATCTAATATCCGCGGCACGTCGCGCTCTCCGAGCCGTAGGCTCAACGAGCCGGAGGCCAGGGCGGGCCAACCCTATTATATTGGTAACGTTCAAAAGTGTTGGCATTTGCTGTTGTCTAGTCGGAGGCAATGCCGGTCTCCGAAAGGTGATATCTCAGAAAAAATTCCACCCAAACCCCGCAGTGGTCTGATCTTTGAGGCTTTACGCCCATTAAGTAATCGCAGAATGTCCCGTTCTTATTTAGGAAATTTTTCTCAAAGTCTCAAAGATCAGACCACCGGCAAGGAGCAAAATAGATATCACCTTGAGGAGATTGGCATTGCCAAAGAATCGACTATCTGACTAAAACTTGCTGGTTCAAAAGATTGTGCCAACACTTTTGAACGTTACTATTATATTACTTCAAGCAGAGGCCACAAAGCGCCCGGTGGGTGGGTGTGATATCCACCCACTCTGGAGGCCCAATCTTGCATGAATCCCCTGAACCATCACAACGATCACAGAACCGACATCCAAGTGGGGGCTCAATCAGGTTAGGCGACTCACCGGGGATGGGTAAGAGCTCTCTCTTTTCGCCCGTCAGTGTGGGATAGGAGGAAATAAGGGCCTTTGTATAATAGTGCATGGGATTATCAAAGACCTCTTCTCTGGTACCGTACTCCACCAACTGACCCGCATACATGATGCCGATCGTATCACAGACATCTGCCACTATGGAGATATCATGGGAAATAAAGATGATGCTCAGCTCCAGTTCCTTTTGAAGGTTTTTGGTCTCCTCAAGGATCTGATGCTGCACAATGACATCGAGGGCTGTGGTCGGCTCATCCGCGATGATTAATCTAGGGTTGCAAGAGAGAGCCATAGCAATGATCGCCCTCTGCTTCATCCCGCCACTGTATTGATGGGGATAATCCCTCATGCGGCTTTCTGGAAGTCCAACGAGCTGAAAAAGCTTTTCCACACGTCGAAGGGCTTCCTTTTTTTCAAGATTTGGATTATGGGTCAATATGGCCTCTGCTATCTGGTCGTGGACCCTCTTGACAGGATTCAGGGCATTCATGGCGGCCTGAAAGATCATGGAGATCTTCTTCCCCCGGATCTTTTGCATTTCATCTTCGCTCTTCTCGAGCAGATCCTCTCCCTCCAAAATGATCTTTCCACCCGTTATGCTTCCATTGGGAGGCAACAACCCCATCACGGCCATCCCCAGGGTGGTCTTACCACATCCGGACTCGCCCACGAAACCCAAAGATCGACCCTCATCCACTGAAAAAGATACCCCTTCCACGGCCTTCAAAAAACCCTTTTTCGTGCTGTAACCAATGCTCAGGTTTTCCACCTCAAGTAACACCATGCTCGCAGTCCTATCCCTCCCTCCTTAGTCTCGGGTCAAGAACTTCATCCATGGCTCTTCCCAACATGTAAAAAGAGAGGGTGATGAGAGAGATGCAGATGCCTGGTGGCAACAACCAGTACGGGGCCTTGAACATGTGTCCGGTCTTCCACACCCATTGGAGCATCATCCCCCAACTGACCGTGCTGGGATCTCCGAAACCCAGGAAAGCCAAGGCGGCCTCAATGGTAATGGCGGAGGTCACCCGAAATGTCATGTAGAGAAAGGAAAGGGGCAGCACATTGGGCATGATGTGCCTGAAAATGATTCTAAGATGCGAAGCGCCCGCCACCTTAGCGGCCTCGATAAAGGGCCTTTGCTTCAGGGAAAGGGTTTGGGCCCTTATGACCCTTGATACCCCCGGCCATCGGAACAGGGCTATGACCAACACGATAGCCCAGATACTGAGCTGACCGAACAGGGCGGCCAGGAGGAGCGTCACCAACAGTGTGGGCATGACCATAATCACTTCCGCCAGTCGCATGAGAACCGTATCCACGAATTTACCCATATAACCTGAAATCATGCCTATGGCCGTACCGAGAGAAATACTCATAAAGGCAGCAGAAACGCCGACCATGAAGGCTATCCTGGCCCCTGCCAAGAGCTGACTCAGTATGTCTCGGCCCATGAAATCGGTTCCTAACCAGTGCTTCAAGCTTGGGCCCGTGGAGGAGGAAATCACCGGATCCACCCCTGTCATGGGATGATACATGGGGTCTATTAAAGGGGGTACAAAGCTAAACAGGGCCATCAGAGAAAAAATGACTAGCAGGGTAAGGCCGATCTTTCCCAGTATATTCTGCTTGTAGATGCTCCATCCCTCCCGGAAGTTGGCGATCCAGTGAATTTTTCTTTTTTGGGGTTTCTTTCCAGCCATGCCTGTCATCGTGTCTCGTTTAATACCTGATCCTAGGATCCAGATAGGCATATAGCACATCCACCACCAAATTGGAGATGAGGACCACAATGGTGATAAGCAGAAAAGTTGCCTGTGCTAGGGGATAATCATTTTGGCTCACGGAAAATACGAGCTCTCGGCCTATTCCAGGCCATGTGAAAACCGTCTCCGTGAGAGCCCCACCGTTTATGGAGAAGGCCAGGCTCAGTCCGACCGTCGTCACCACGGGAAGCGCAGCATTGGGTGCAGCGTGACGGTCGCGAATCACCTTTTCTGTCAGACCCTTCGCCCGCGCCGTGAGAATGTAGTCCTCCTTCAGGGTCTCCAACATGCTGCTGCGCATGATGAGCAAGTAGCTGCCGAAATGGAAGAGAAAAAGGGTGCCTAACGGGAGGACCATATGATGGCCCACGTCCAAGGCCTTCTGCCAGAATCCGGAGGAGGGATCCAGCCAAATGTCTTCGGAGACCATCCCTGTTATGGGAAACCAGTCCAATTTGTAGGCGAATATCCAGATGAGGAGTAGTGCGAGCCATGGTAGGAACAGGGTGTGCGTCACCAGTGCCCCAATGGTCATTCCCGTATCTGTCTTTTTCCCTTTGTGCCAAGAAGCAATCTTACCTAGGAAAACACCCACCAGAGCGGAAAGGATAATAGATGTGGTAAAGAGGAGAATGGTGTTGGGCAGCCGGTGCTTGATGATGTCCAGCACTGGCCGCCCGTAATGAAACGAATCGCCGAAGTGACCGACGAAAAAGTTTTTCAGGTAATACACATATTGTATATGTAGGGGCTGATCAAGGCCCAATAGGGAGATCAAACGGGCTGCATCCTCGGGGGTCATATCTGGATCCACCATTCTCGTTATGGGATCCCCGGGAGCCAGACGGAACACAATGAATAGAACCGTCAAGATCACAAAGAAGATGATGACGATCTGAGTCACTCTCCTGCCTATGTATCTCCATAAATCCATTCCTAATGGTTCTTCCTACCGGCCCTTGCGTACCGTTTCGAAAAAGATCCTCCAGCACAACCCTTTTGGGTTCATTCCACTGTGAGAAACCACGTCCAGTTATAGAATTGCTTCGCAATTATATAGAACGCCTAAAGTATTACGGAAGTTCCTAAGCAATCCGCTTGTCTTGGAGACATATGATTTCATCGGTCACTTTGCCCTCACCTGGCAAAAGGACCAGAAATTGCCGATCCCCTCCAGCATCTGCACCCAGCCCGTGAATTTGTCCTTACGGACCGCTTCAATCAGACTCGGGTTGTAAAGGGGCAGATATGGCACATCCTGCATGACGATCTTCTGCATATCCCATATCAAGTCCCGTCGCTTCTCTGGATCCATCATCCTTGCCGATGCGTCGGCTATGCGATCAAATTCGGGATTCTTGTATCCACTCTTGTTTCCTCCCCGCTTCTTGTCTTGGCTCGAATGGAAGAATCTCCTGAGATAGTCCGGATCAAGGGAAAGCCTCCCATAGCCCAAAATGAACGCATCGAAGTCATGGCGGACCGACACCTGCTCCACAAGGGATTTGAAAGCCATAGGTTTGGAGCTGACAGGAATGCCCACTTTCTTGAGCCACTCCTGTATAATCATGCCAGACATGGCGCGGGCAGGATCATAGTCGGCCGGCGGCGTGAGGATCATAAATTTTTCCATGGGTTGCCCATCGGGAAGTCGGATCTCTTCTCCCTTAACGACTTTCCCTGAACTGTCCACGGGCGGCCTCTTCCAACCATATCCTGCGTTACGGAGGATATGGTAGGCCTTTCTGACTCTTTCTTCCCTTGTGAGTCCATCACCGTAGGTGGGCAGGTCCGGGCAATGATAGAACCGGTTCCCGGGAGGGATGATAGAGATCATCCGGATCCCGTGTCCTTGAAGAATCCTCGTAATAATAAAGTCCTCGTCCACTAGGGTGGCAATGGCCCGCCGAAAGTTTGGGTCATTAAAGGGTGGTTTCCTCACATTGAATCCCATATAGTAGAGCGCACTCCGTTCATTGAAGAACAACTGGATATCTTTCTCCTTCTTGAGGTCTTCCAGGTACCCGGGCTCAATGCCCCACCAAAACATGTCAATACTTCCTTTTTTCAGTGCGAGGACCGCCGCATCGGAAGTGCCGTAATACTTAAAAATAATCCCGTTAATAAAGGGGCCTAGCGTACGTCCTGCTATCTTCTTGCCGGTCCCAAAGAAATATTTGTTTTTCTCGACAAACAGATAGGCCCCTTCTCTCCGCTCCTTAATGGCAAATGGTCCACTTCCCACCGGCTTTTCCACTTTGTGCCTGAGCAATGAGCCGAGAGGCTTTTCTTTACCCCTGGCCTGTTCCACCACCTTGACCCACTGTTTCTTCTGGACGATGGGTGTGGTCAACGTCCTGTCAAGAAACACGGCCATTGGCTGTTTTAGGTGAAATATAACCGTCCTTTTGTCCGGTGTCTCTATCTTCTTGATGAACTTCCAATAGGCGTATCTTCTGGGGACTTTAAACTCCTTGATTAGGTTCCCGGTGAAGGCCACGTCCTCCGAGGTCAGTTCGGACCCATCTGACCATTTGGCAGGCCTCAGTTTGACGGTGTATGAAAGGGTGGACGGATCGTATACAGGCAGTTCCTCAGCCAACCAGGGAACTCGTTCTTGTGTCTTGGGATCCCGGTAGTAGAGGGGCTGATAAAGATGAGAGAGGATCCTTAGGGACCATCGGTCCCTGGCCAGCCAGATGTTGAGGGTCTTTGGTTCTTCTTTCATACCGATTTTCATGATGCTGCCCGCCATGACATTTGAGTCAAGTAGGCCCACACAACCAAATATTGCTATTACAAAAAATAAGAGTGATGGGCATGTGAAACGATATTTGCTCAGGGTCCATCGCATAGTATTGACCTCCTTCTCTACTATGGTTTACCGTACATTTCAGCCACTTTCTGCTCAATGAAATCAATCACGTTTGCCTCAAGTTTTGCATTCTCCAAACGATTGATGCGGGGGATACCCCCGGGACTCACACAATTGATTTCAACCAACCTATTCCCAATAATATCAATGCCCACAAAGTAGAGACCGTCTTCCACCAGTCGGTCTTTTATTGTTTCACAGATCCTCTTTTCTGTCTGGGTGACCTGGTGTTTGTAGGCCTTGGCGCCTGCATGAATATTGGTGCGAAAATCCCCGTCCCGCGGCTTCCTCCTCATGGCGCCCAGGATCTCCCCATTCAGGAGGAGTATTCTCACATCTCCCGCTTCTTGAACACCATCCAGATACTCCTGGACCATGATGGGTTCCCGATCCGGATAGTTGCGGAAGGCCTGTACGTAGTAATTGATCAGGGAGTTCAGATTCTCCGTGTCTCTGACACTCACCTTAATCACCCCTTCCCCCCCGTATCTCTGAAGGGGTTTGACAACCATGGAACCGCCGAAGTCATCAATGATTTTTTTCAGTCGCATGGGGTCCCTGGAGATATGGGTCTCCGGGATGATTTCAGGAAAATTCAGGGTATAGAGCTTGCTGTTAGCCAGGACCTGCCCGCTCGTACTGTTGATCGTAAACACACGCTCATTTACCGGCGCCAGGAATTCCATCGTCTGGTAAATGAGCGGAGGGTTTTTTCTCAAGAATAGGGCGTCAAGATCCGTAATATTTTCGAATATGAGTTCATCCTTTTTGAGACAATTGGTCAGAGATCGCCAATATTTTTTCATGGATAGATTGGGGGGCACGGTGATGTTGCGCATTCGGGCCACCACTTCGTTCTTTCGAATATAAACGTCATGGGGCTCCAGAAAGAATGTGGTGTGTCCCCTCTGATTACACTCGTACATCAGGTGACTGGTGGTCTCAGTCAGGGGATCGATGGAGTCCAGTCTATCCATTAAGAAGGCTATTTGCATCCCGATCACCCTCTTATACTAGTCACATATTTGATGATTTCAATGGCCACATCTTTTCCTGTGCATCTTTCCAGGCCCTTGAATCCGGGGGCGTAATTCACATCCACGACCCTCAACATTCCATTATTCTGCTCTATCATATCCACACCGGAAATAGCAAGTCCAAGAGCCTTGACCGATTCTATGGCCAGGTTGGACATGGCCCGGGTTAGGAGGACTTTCTCTGCTCGGCCCTTGAGGTGAATATTCGCCCTGAAATCTCCCTTCCTGGGTATCAAAGACATGGCCCCTACGACTCTCTTGCCCACGACCATAATCCGAATATCTCTTCGCTTTTCTGGAGGAATGAATTTCTGGATCAAAAGCCCTTCTCCCCGATCGAGAAAGCTATTTAGGAGGGACCGATGTTTTCTTATGGCATCAATGAGGAATACCCCCCTTCCCTGTCGACTGTTGCGTGCTTTTATGACAAGGGGAAAGCCCCCGAGTTTTGCAACCGCCCTTTCAAAATTGGACCAGTTACTTGCATAGGCTGACTCGGGAATGGGGACACCGCTCTTGAAAAGGGTTTGTAGGCCAAGAAACTTGTTTCTGGCCAGAAGAATGGACTGATAATTATTGATGACAGGGATACCAAGGAGTTCCAAATGACGTATCATCGTAAGGCCATACTCCTTGATGGTCGCTCCCAGCCGCGGCAGGATCACATCCGCTTGAAGGCGTCTTTTCAGATGATCTATCCTCAAACCCTGATCGTCCACCCCCATAAATAGCCTTCCTGGATGAACAAGGATTGCCTCGTGGTTCAGGGCCCTTGCAGCCTCCATGAGTCTTCTGTTGGGATGATATCGATGGTTTTTGACACTGAGTATTCCGATGCGCATGCTCATTCTTCTCTGGCCTGTCGCCTTGGGCGTTGCCAACCCCCAAAAAACGAGATGTCTAGTGATCTTAACAACTTCTGCTTTCCCCGGATCACTGCTGGGATGGTAGGAGAAAATATGAGGGTTGTCAATCCACAAAGCTATTGGTAGAAATATCAGTCAAGGGCCTATGTTTCGATTTCTCCTTCGGGGTAACGGATGAAATCTTCTCCCCAGAAAAATGTTACGTATTATTTTAGGAAACCGGACGAGATATATTCTCAGATCCTCGATCAAATCCAATTTCTGATAAAAAAAGGGGGTGAGGTGGGCTCTGGCCATATCAAAGAGAATCTGGAAAATGCATTCCTTATTGGC
>DAOVAK010000048.1 GCA_030671095.1 Deltaproteobacteria bacterium
GTTATCCTGCTGGTCCTCTTTGGCCTTATCTCCTTGTTTAGAATCCCCATCCAACTTACCCCCAACGTGGACATGCCCCAGATTTCAGTAACGACCCCGTGGCGTGGCGCCAGTCCATTGGAGGTCGAGCGAGAGATCATCGACGTGCAAGAAGAGGAGCTTAAGAATGTAAAAGGTCTCGACACGATGAAAAGCGAGAGCGCAGACGGGGAGGGGTACATCAACCTGGAGTTCGAGATCGGTACAGATACAGATGAGGCCCGACTTAGAGTGTCCAACAAACTCGACCAGGTGCAAGAATACCCTGAGGATGTGAAGAAACCGGTGATCACCTCTGGTGGCCGGCACGAAGAGGCCATAGCGTGGATCATTCTCCGGGCCCTCGAAGGGTACACGGGCGTGTTGACCCATGAATATGATTTCTGTGATGACTACATTAAACCTCGCCTGGAGCGAATTCCCGGCGTAGCCTCATCCAACATATACGGTGGTCAGGAGCGGGAACTTCAAGTCATCGTTGATTCAAGTGCCCTGGCTGCAAGGAACATCACCATCTCAGAGCTGATGCGTGCCCTGGACGCGGAGAACAGAAACATTAGTGCCGGGGACTTTGATGAGGGGAAGCGCCGATACATTGCCCGTACCGTGGGTGAGTACGAGACCCCGGAAGATGTGGCCAAGGTGATCATCAAGCGGATCAATGGCGCTCCAATCACTGTAGGCGACGTGGCCCGCGTGACCCTGGGACACGAAGACATAGAAGTGGTGGTTCGGCACGAAGGCGTCCCCACCATTGTGTTGAATGCGGTTCGGGAAGCCGGCACCAATGTCCTTGTGGTGATGCAAAAGGTCAGGGAGGCCCTTGAAGAACTCAATAGCGGTTTGCTCAAGGATCGCCGCCTGCAACTCGTCCAGGCCTACGATGAAACAAGCTACATCTATAGTGCCATCCACTTGGTGAGGCAAAACATCCTTGTAGGCGGAACGCTGGCCATTATTGTACTCCTCATCTTTCTGAGAAATGTTTCCAGCACGTTGATTGTCTCATTTTCCATCCCCATCAGTGTGGTGGGAACGTTTCTTTTGATGACCCTCTTTGGGCGTAATATCAATGTGGTGAGCCTTGCCGGGATGAGCTTTGCCATCGGCATGGTGGTGGATAACTCCATTGTCGTTCTTGAGAACATCTTTCGCCATCGCGAGATGGGGAAATCGCGTGTGCAGGCAGCGCACGACGGCACGGTGGAGGTGTGGGGAGCGGTGCTGGCAAGCACCCTTACCACGATTGCCGTGTTTGTGCCCATTGTCTTTGTGGAAGAAGAAGCCGGTCAGCTCTTTCAGGACATCGCCATTGCTATCAGCAGTGCTGTGGGGCTCAGTTTGTTGGTCTCCATTACCGTGATCCCTACCCTTTCTTCCAGGATTCTGCGGATGGGGACGGCGAAAGAGTCCAAAGCGCCCCGCCGCAGGCGCTGGTGGTCGATCTATTGGTTGGCCTCAAAGATAACGGACGCTGTTACGGGCTTTGTCTACTGGATGTGTGGCCGGGTATTGACGCGCTTGGGCGTGGCAGTGGTTATGACCGGCCTGGCGCTTGCCATGGCTGTGTTCCTGATGCCAAAGACAGAATATCTGCCGGAAGGCGACCGGGAGATTCTCTTCGGCATCTTGCTGCCTCCGCCCGGGTATAACATGGGGGAGTTGAGTGAAATCGCGAAGACCGTCGAAGCGGACATTCTCCCTCTTATAGAACACGAAAAAGAAAGTGAGGCTGCTGAAAAGCTGAATCTGCCCCCTGTTGAGAACTTTTTTTATGTGGCATTCGGACAACAGGTCTTTATGGGCGTAATTTCAGCAATCCAGGAGAGAACGCGAGAGCTGATTCCTTATGTGTACGGCGTGCTGAGCAAAATCCCCGGCATGATCGCCATTGTCCAGCAGCCGAGCCTCTTCTCCAGTGGTATCGGGGAAGGCAGATCCATTGAAATAGAAATCAAGGGGCCTGACTTGGACCGTCTAATTGCCCTGGGACGAGAGATTTTCGGACAGGTGATGCAACACCTCCCAGGAGCTCAGGCACGCCCAATCCCCAGCCTTGATCTGGGCAATCCCGAAATGCGCGTTATCCCGAACCGGGATCGCCTCACGCGCGTAGGCATGACCACGGCTGACCTTGGTATGACTGTAGACGCCCTGGTTGATGGTGCCAAAGCGAGTGATTACCGTATTCACGGTGAAGAGATCGATCTGGTTGTCAAGGGGGAAGAGGCCCAACTGAAACGCACCCAAGACCTGGCAGGCCTCCTCATACAAACACCCAAGGGGGAAAGGGTGACTCTGGGTTCATTGGCCGACATCCGCTTAGAGGAGGGACCCACCCAGATCAACCGCATCGATTCAGAGCGAGCCATAACGATTCAAGTATTCCCGTCAACGGAGATCCCTTTAGAAACGGCCATGGCTATCGTCCGGGATAAGATTGTTGGTCCGATCAAGGCCAGGGGGGAACTTGGGAGCCTTTACCGGATCGATTTGAGCGGCACGGCAGATGACTTGACGCGTACGAGGAGCGCTCTTCAGTGGAATCTCATTTTGGCTCTTGTCATAAGCTATCTCTTGATGTCCGCGCTTTTCGAAAATTTCTTCTATCCTTTCATCATTATGTTTAGCGTGCCCCTTGCCGCAGCCGGCGGGTTTATAGGCCTTTTCCTCGTAAATGTCTTCATCACGTATCAGGCCTTGGACATTGTTACCATGTTAGGTTTCGTGATCCTGGTTGGTATTGTGGTAAACAACGCCATTCTCATTGTGCACCAAACCCTCAACAACATACGTGACAGCAATATGGAGTCGCGGGAGGCGATTCGGGAATCGGTCCGTTCACGTATCCGGCCCATATACATGAGTGCCGTGACCAGTGTTTTCGGGATGCTCCCTTTGGTGCTCACCCCGGGGGCGGGCTCAGAGTTCTACAGGGGCCTTGGCAGCGTGGTTGTAGGTGGTCTCTTGGTATCCACGGTCTTCACGATTTTTTTGGTCCCTGCGCTCTTGAGTCTGGTGCTTGATGCTTTTGCAGCCCTGAAGAAGCCATAGAATACCTTAATGTCAAGGGGTTGATGAAATTTGAAAACGTGGAAGTGTAAGCCCGGCAAACCTCTCCCCTTAGGTGCTACTATCACGCCGGAGGGCGTGAATTTCGCGGTTTTTTCGCGAAATGCCACATCAATCATTCTTCTTCTATTTAAGAAAGGAAATCCGAAACCGATAACTGAAATTCCACTGGATCCCAAAATCAACAGGACCGGCGATATTTGGCATATTCTTGTCCTCGGTATCGAGTCGTCCCTTCGCTACGGGTACAGAGCTGATGGACCGTTTGACCCCACGGGAATAGGGCATAGGTTCAACGAGGAAAATATTCTCCTTGACCCCTATGCCCTGGCCTTAGAAGGAGGAGAGACTTGGGGAGGGCGGGATGGGGGATGGCGGTGTTGTATCGTCGCGGATGATTTTGACTGGGAAGACGACAGGCCGCTCAATTTGCCCCTGAAAGACACCATTATCTATGAACTCCATGTGCGGGGGTATACGGTTCATGAATCTTCAGGTGCCCAAAACCGTGGCACCTATAAGGGTCTGATCGAAAAGATTCCTTACATAAAATCCCTGGGTGTCACGGCCGTGGAGTTGATGCCTGTTTTTGAATTCAATGAGCTGGAGAACAAGCGGGTCAATCCCAAGACCGGGGAGAGGCTGAAAAACTTTTGGGGCTATAGCACCATGGCATTCTTTGCCCCAAAGGCCTCCTATGCCTCAAATGGTTGGGACGGAAATCAGGCGAAAGAATTCAAGGAGATGGTCAAAGCCTTTCACCGTGCGGGTCTGGAGGTGATCGTTGACGTTGTTTTCAATCACACGGCGGAAAGTGATTCAGAGGGACCGGTTATTAGCTTCAGAGGGCTGGATAATACCGTCTATTACCTCCTGGATGCGGAATCAAAGGATTATTTGGATCTTTCGGGCTGTGGCAACACAGTCAACTGCAACCATCCCGTGGTTCGGGAATTTATCATGGATTGCCTGAGGTACTGGGTCATGGAGATGCATGTAGACGGGTTTCGCTTTGATCTGGCCTCTATCCTACGCAGGGATCAGAAGGGCGAACTGCTCCCAGGCTCTTCCCTCGTCGACGTTATAGAACAAGACCCGGTGCTGGCGCGCACTAAGATCATTGCTGAGGCCTGGGACACGCAGGTCAATCAAGTTGGGGGGTTTCCCGGACGTTGGGCTGAATGGAATTCACACTATAGGGATGATGTCAGGCGCTTTGCACGGAGAGACCAAGGGATGGTACCTGTGCTGGCTACCCGCATTGGAGGCAGCTCGGATCTTTATCAGGCGAGCGGCCGGCGTCCTTACAATAGCATCAACTACATAACCTGCCATGATGGTTTCACCCTCTATGACCTAGTGTCGTACCAGCGCAAGCATAATAAAGAAAATGGTGAAGATAACCAAGACGGCAGTGACCATAACTTTAGCTCAAACAGCGGAGTTGAGGGGCCTACCGTTAAGAGCCTGGTGCATGACAGGAGGTTACGCCGGATTAAGACCTTTGCAACCATTCTTATGGTTTCCCATGGCGTCCCTATGATCCTGGCCGGAGACGAGTTTGGTCGGACCCAGCACGGGAATAACAATCCTTATTGCCAGGACAATGAGATTAGCTGGGTCAACTGGGACTTCGCAAAAAAGAACGCTGGTCTGCTGAGATTCTTCCAAAAAATGATCGCATTGAGAAATCGACATCCGGTATTTCGAAGATCCCATTTCTTGACCGGAGAAGACAAAAACAGAGACAAGCATCCTGATGTAAGCTGGCATGGGCTTGAAGTGGGAAAGCCGGACTGGTCCCAAGATCCTAGAGTGCTTACCTTCGTCCTCGACGGTTCTGAACTTCCGCATGAAAAAAGAGATGATGATTTTTGTGTGATCTTGAATGGAGACAAAGTGAAACACAGCTTTGAAGTCCCACCGCCTCCAGCAGGTAAGGCTTGGTTTCGTATCATAGATACGGGCAAGCCCCCCCCTGAAGACATCCTGGATGAAGATAAAGGCAAGCCCGTCAATCTTGAAAGAAAGTATCCTGTGCTTCCCATGGCCGCCGTGGTATTCATCTCGAGAAGGAGTGAAACATGAGCTATAAAAATTTGCGGTTTGATGTGGAGGGTGCAATCGGGACCATTGCGCTGAACCGCCCGGACAAAAGAAATGCCCTTTCTCTCGAACTACTACAGGAGTTGAGTGCCTTACTCACAACCATGGGTCAGAACAATGATATAAGGGTTATCATTATAAAAGGTGAGGGAAAGGTCTTTTCTGCCGGTCATGATATTTCTCAACTCGTGGGCCGGGAAATGATTTACTACAAGGCGATCTTTGACACTTGCGTTGAGGTCATGGAGAAGATCCAGCGCCTCCCACAGCCGGTCATAGCCCAGGTTCATGGTGTGGCCACTGCAGCCGGTTGTCAGCTCGTGGCTGCCTGTGACCTGGCTGTAGCCGAGGAAGACACTCTCTTTGGAACGCCCGGTGTAAAGATCGGGCTGTTTTGCACCACGCCTGGCGTTCCCCTTGTGAGGGCTATAGGTAGAAAACGGGCCCTCGAGATGCTGCTGACCGGACGTATGATCTCAGCGCGGGAAGCAGAACAATATGGCTTAATCAATAAGGTCGTTCCTGCCGATCAACTGGCCGCAGAGACTAAGGCCCTGGCCGAAAAGATCGCCCAGGCCAGTCCTCTCGCCCTGAGCATAGGCAAGGAGGCATTCTACACCCAGGTCAATTTGGCTGACCTCCAGGCCTATGATTATGCCAAACAAGTCATTGTCAACAACCTTTTTGTCGAGGATGCCAAGGAGGGACTTTCTGCCTTTTTGGAGAACAGAAAAGCGACCTGGAAAGGAAAATAATGTGTAATGGGCGAAACTTGACCTTACAAATCCTCTGCAGAGGTTTTCATGTGAGCTGACAGGTCTGATGAAACAGTCAAACTCAGAAGCCATTGCGCCAACCGTTTTTCAGCCGAACCGCACCTCGGCTCGGCCAACTGGAGATTTCGCTATTGTCTGCGTCTGACCAATGCGTTGCTGGCCAAGCTCCTGGAGGATGGCCGCTGGGGCATGGAAGTTCAGGAGGTGATAAAAGGAAAGGAGTAATGTTTTATGGACGGCTCTTATGCTGCGTACCAGAAAGTAAGGCTCACCGGTGATTTGCCCAGCTATGTCGCTCAATTGCAAGAGTTAGGTGACTGCGGGTGGGAAGTCATTAATGTTGCCTCCCCTCCGGCAGAGGTGCAGTTAAGGCGGCCTCCTTATGACACACCTGGTCCTGATTCATGGGAGTACACCGTGTTTGATATCTACGATATGCCTATCCCCGAATGGTGGGATCATATATCCAGTTGTGGTTGGACGATAATTAATCCAGCGTATTTTCAACACCTCCGAGTTGAATTACACTTCGCCAAGCGACCCGGCTCGTGGCGCGGAACGGACGATGGGAATATCTGGTTGCACTTGCGGGATTTGGGGTGGGCACCTAGCTCCAAGGAACCATTGACAAAGGTAGTGCGTGAAATCCTAAAGGTGAAGTGGGAACAGTCGGAAAGACAGGGTCATAACATCGGCACATACAGCGCTGTGCGGTACTGGTTGGCGCATATGTTCCTGCCGCGGGTCATGAAGGGACTTGGTTTGCCCATGCCAGACCCATCCTCGGAAGCAGCGCTGGATGAGCTATTGAACCTCCGACTTGCTCTCCGAGAGGGCGAAATCGCACCCTCGTTGAGCGAAACCATTCGATTCTGGAGCAAGACTGTAACGTGACGCTTGCATGACCGCCTACGTCGTCAGCGCATGTGACTAAAACGTGACATGCGGGACATCCTTAAGCAAGTAACTAACTTCAAATACAACTGTTTTTGCTTGTTTTTGTGAGGGCCGTGCCACTCTTCCCTTGCCTTGTCTCTATTGCAGCATTCAGAAGCTTTTCGTTAGGCGCTTAGAGCCTCCTCTAACAATTTAGGCCTATACGTTATGCCTTATATCGCCCGCTATAGTGCAGATAGATGCAAAGACTGTGGCACCTGCCGCGAGATCGTAGCCTGCCCCGCGCAAGATGAGGCGTGCATTGGGTGCGGCGCCTGCGCACTGGCCTGCCCCAATCAGGCCATACAAATGGTGGAGGAAAAAAGAACAGGGGATGTGATCATATACGTAAATGGCAAGGCGACCGTGGTGCCAGAGAGAATTCCGGTTAAAGAGGCCTTAAGCTTATCGGGTCATCCTGTGGCACGTATGCCTCAGAAGGAAGGAATCTTTGCCCCCTGCGATGTGGGGGCGTGTTTCAGCTGCGCGGTAGAGATAGATGGTGTGGTCAAGCCAGCTTGTGTGACCAGTGTAGAGAATGGCATGCGAATCAGGACATCTGTTCCGGAGAATTGCGAACCCAGAAGGATTGTAGGCGGATTTATGGGACATACTGTCGGCGGTGTTGGCACGCCCTGGGATCTTAAAGGCACACGTTACATTGAGGTGGCCTGTTTCGCAGGAGGGTGTAACCTGAGGTGTCCTCAATGCCAGAACTGGATAACGACCTACGGAGGTAAAGGTCGCCCATTAAGCCCTGAAGAGGCCGCTCATAGAATGACTCTATCGAGGCACGAATATGGGACAAATCGCATGGCCATCTCGGGGGGCGAGTGCACCTTAAATAGACCCTGGCTTATCCAGTATACCAAGGAGCTCAAACGCCTCAACTCAGATCCCAATGCGCGGTTTCATGTTGATACCAATGGTTCGTTACTCACGGCAGATTACATCGATGAACTGGTTGAGGCTGGTATGACAGATATCGGAATCGATCTCAAAGGTATGGAAGTCAGTACGTTCCAGCGTATCACCGGCTTGAAGGATAGGGCCGTAGCCCAGACATGCATGGACAATGCTTGGGCAGCGGCAAGCTACGTACGAAATCATTGCAGGAATCGCATATTCTTGGGTATTGGAATTCCGTACAATAGTGACTTCATTGCCTTAGAAGAAGTTGAGAAGATGGGAAACAGGATCTGTGCCATAGATCCCGATGTGCAAGTATGCGTACTCGATTACAGGGCAGAGTTTCGCAGTCGTATCGAAAAGCCCTCAGCTCAGGAAATGATGAAGGTTTACAGTCTGCTCAAAAGCACCGGGCTGAAAACGGTGCTTTGCCAGACGGTCCACGGATATGTCGGACCGTAAAGCCACGACAGACCCGAAGGTGATGCCAAAGGTCCCTGCAGGATGGTATGGGTTGTTGAAAAGAATGTGGATACCTGGGAGAAGAAAGCCGATGAGACGCTGGCAGAAGACTTTGTAGGACCAGCTATCCCTTGATGTAGTTGCCCACAACGGGAATGACTTTCTGGCAGTTGGGACAGATCTTCTGAGCGGCTATGTAGTATGCCCTTATGTCAAAGACATATCGCTCAATCAAGAGCGTTTTGCAATGGGGGCAGTAGGTGTTCTCATAGGGGTGTCCAGGGACATTGCCCACATAGACATAGGTTAAGCCTTCGGCCACTCCCATATCCCTTCCTTGTTCCAAGGTAGTTACAGGGGTTGGCGGTGCCTCAAATTGGTATGCCGGATAATAGGCCGAAAGATGCCATGGCGTATCCTTGCCGAGTTCATTCTTGATCCTTTTTGCTATGCCTCGCAAACCGGCATGATTGTCATTTACGCCAGGAATGACTAAGGTCGTCATCTCTATGTGAACACCCCATCTTTTAGCCGCCACCGCATTTCTCCAGACCTTGTCGACATCGACACCACAATACCTCTGAACGGCCTTTTTGTCCCCTTTGACATCTATGTTCATGGCGTTAAGGCCATGTTCGGCCAACAGCTTCAAGGCCCCTTCACTCATATAACCGTTCGTGACGTAGGTATTGTAATAGCCCGCATCTCTTGCCAGATCGAAGACATCCAGGGCATATTCCAGAAGAAGGGTCGGCTCATTAAAGGAGATGCTGCTTCCCTGGCAGTCATATCGTTTCATCAGCTTCACGAATTCTGAGGGGCTGGTATAGGTGCCTCTCTTTGCGTCAGGATATGATTTACTCAGCTCCCAGTTCTGACACCATGGACAGGTGAAGTTACACGACCAGGTTCCCACGGTTAGTGCTCGGCTTCCAGGATAAAAATGGAAAAAAGGTTTCTTCTCGATAGGATTCGCGCTAAGAGAAGATATATCTCCGTAAACCACGGTGTGAAGTTTACCGTCTATATTCTTTCTGGTTTTGCAAAATCCGAATCTATCCGGAGGTATCTCACAAAACCTCTCGCAGGTACCGCATCTCACCTTTCCCTCCGCCAGCTTCTTGTAAAGAAGGGCCTCTTTAATCCTCGAATCGGTCGAGCCTCCAGGTTCCTGTAAAGATGACATATGAACAAAATACAGGATTCACGCCCGGAGGTCAAACATGGTATGAGGGATCGGTAAGAAAAATCAGGACTTGTCAGCTTGACATGCTGGCTTAGCCGTTGTAAATGAGATTAAGGTATGAAAATTATTAGTATTTCTCCCGGTTGGAAAGCCGCTGCAGAGGCGATCTCTCACATTCTTGCCCCCTTAAGCTCTAAGGACGGGGAGATGGTCAGGACGGTTCAGGTAGGGAAAATAAAGATTCATCTCGATGGGCAGGAAGCGGATGTCCATTCTGCACTCTGAGTTGCCAGGGCAGCCCGGTGATCTGGCGCGGAAGCCCAGCGGGAACTCAAATTGCCTTTGATGACATGAAGGGTCCATGAAAAAATGCGAGGCTGGGTCGTACCACCACCAAAAACGCCTATCAAAAGTAGCGCAGAATTAAGGAAGGAAAGAGAAAAGAAGGTGAGGTGCCTCATCAGGGATGGATATCTCAGATCTGAGCGTATAAGAGATGCTATGTTAAAGGTTCGGAGGGAAGACTTCATACCAGTTGATTACAAGGACTACGCCTATCGTGAAGTCCCTCTCCCGCTTCCAGGCGCGGAGGCGACCATATCATGTCCCCATAGCTATCCCCTTTTTTATGAGCCCCTGGGTCTGGATAAAGGCCATAAGTTCCTCGAGATTGGTCTTGGATCCGGTTATGGCACGGCGCTTGCCAGAGAAATTGTTGGCTCAGATGGTCTGGTTGTATGCATTGAAATCGACCCACTGACCTTTGAGTTTGGGCGGAAAAATCTCGAAAACGCAGGTTATGATGACATTGTCCTCATAAAAGGGGATGGCGGGATTGGATATCTAGAGATGTCACCCTATGATAGAATCTCTGTCACAGCGGCGTGTGACAAGATTCCTCCTCCTTTGATAGAACAGCTCACAGCAGGAGGAAGAGTCATTGCGCCCATTGTAGAGGGAAGAATTCAAGAACTTGTTTTACTTGAAAAAAGTGACA
>DAOVAK010000052.1 GCA_030671095.1 Deltaproteobacteria bacterium
CAATAAGTTTGGCGCTGACTGGCAGCAGCACGACAAGGAGTTCTGGGAGAAGTTTCCACACTATATCTAAAGTGGAATACGATGTCCACGTGCCGGTTCAGTAAAGAATCCGGGCCCAGAGATCCCGGGTTTGCTCAAGCCGCATAGGGGCTAGTAGGATGAGGCTACGGCCCTTTTCGAAAGGCCGTATCTCAAAAAAAATTCCACCGGACCCCGCAGTGACCCAATATTTTGAGGTTTGCGCCTCTGCGCCCCTGGGAGTCTCCCGTCACTTTGTTAAACCGCAAAATATTGGGTCACCGCCCACTCACACAGTAGATGCGGCCTTGAGAAATGGGGCGCGGCCTCACACAGGCACAACCGAGTTCCTTTACCAAGTCGTATAGTGAATAATCACTTCACCAGCACAGCTGGTGGGTTTTGAAAATGACTAAGTCCTTCGATTCATAAGTTCGAAGACGAACTTATTATTAAATGAGTGTAGCTTTTGTAGGTGATGAAAACAGAGGCAGAGTCACGTCAGACTCTGCCTTTTTTAATCATCCCTTTCCCTGCTGACTGCCTGGTTCAAGCACCCTAAGTTAACGTAGAAGCCTTTCTAAAACCCTATTCCATATCCAAAAACCTTTGCTCTTTTGTTTACCAGCAGGGATAAACAGTGTCAGCAGCAATACCTTTGCCCTCCTCATGCCCAATTAGCGTATTGACTCTTCAACCTCTTTTATGAGAAAATACAGCATCTTAAAGAATTCCCATGTCAATTCGGGTTACGCCTTTTCAAAAAGGATAATGGTTCATGATCAAACTCTACACGATGGACGGATCGGATGAAGGTCAATCCTTTGACATCTCAGCTGACACCATCTATGTGGGACGGTCGGCCGCTAATCACGTCCAAATTAAGGATAAATTCGTCTCCCGCAAACACTTAAGGATTGTCAAAAAGGAGAACGGATATTTTATCAAAGACCTGAGAAGCAAAAATGGCACCTTTGTCAATGGAGAACCGGTACGCCCTGGTGTTGAAATTCAAGTGGGAGAGGGGGTTCCCATTGTTCTTGGCATGAGTGTGCTTTGTCTGGGCAAGGCATGTTTAGAGAGCGTGATACCTTTTCTGGATTCCATCGATCTTTCCAGGGAAATCACCGAGAGTGAAACGGTCATCGTGCAAGACAGGCCAATGACTTCCCAGAAAAATATGGAACTGATCCACAAGGTGTCCGATGTCCTCATGAAATCGACGGATATCAACGAAATTTTGGAAAAGATCCTCGATTACATTTTGGATCTCCTCAAAAGGGTAGACAGGGGGGTTATCATTCTCATTCATCCTGAAACAAGAAAGGTTTCGGAAGTTATCCCCAAGGGTCGAAAGCCCGGCGATAAGGCCCATAAAAGCTATAGCCGGACTATAGTGGAACGCGTTGTAAAGGAAAGCAGACCCATTATGATGTTAGACACCCTTAGTGAGGATGAGCTCGATCGTTCAGAGAGTATGGAAATGATGAGGGTGCGGTCTGTGATGTGCGTCCCTTTGATCAGCAGGTCTAAAATCAGGGGTGTTATCTATGTGGACTCGGTGAACAGACCCCATGGATTTCGAAATGATGACCTTTCTCTCCTAACCGCCTTGAGCAGCTCCGCCGCTATTGCCATAGAGAACGCACTGCTTTACGCCAAAGAAAAGACCGGCACCTTACACTAGATGGCCCCAGCCCTTTTGTAGCCCCTGACACATCCCCTTCAATCCACCCAACAGCTTTCCTGCTAAAAAGTAAAAGAATCCTGGCCCAAAGGATCTGGCTTTCCTTAAGCCCCATAGGGGCTCATAGGATGAGGCTACGGCCCTTTTCGAAAGGCCGTATCTTAAAAAAAATTCCACCGGACTTGGCCGTGTCCCAATATTTTGAGGTTTGCGCCTCTGAGCCCCTGAGAGTCTCCCATAACTCTTTTAAACCTCAAAATATTGGGACACCACCCCCTCACACAGTAGATGCGGCCTTGAGAAGAGGGCCGTTGTCTCAGACTGAGGGGAGAAACTGGCAAAAAGCCGAACAAATGTGCTATGAGGATGTTTAACTGTACAGATGGGTTCAATTTGGGTTGATTATGAAAAGCCTTTTGACTTTGAATTCACAGTTGCTATCTTTTGGATTAGGACTTGAGGGGAGGAAGAATGCATGGCAAAGAATCTCACGCATAAAATCTTAGAAGCCCACCTGATCGAAGGAGAGCTCACGCCGGGCACGGAGATTGGTATAAGAATTGACCATACCCTGCTTCAAGATGCCACGGGTACCATAGCCATGCTGGAATTTGAGGCGCTAGGTCTCGATAGCGTCAAGACGGAGCTTTCAGCCCAGTACGTGGACCATAATCTGCTTCAAACCGACCACAAGAATGCTGACGATCACCGATATCTTCAGACGGCCTGTGCCCGGTACGGAATACACTTCAGCCCTCCGGGAAATGGGGTTTCACACCAGGTTCACATGGAACGCTTTGGTGTTCCGGGAAAAACCTTATTAGGCTCCGACAGTCATACGCCTGGGGCTGCGGGTGTCTCCATGTTAGGGATCGGCGCTGGCGGCCTGGACGTGGCCATGGCCATGGCTGGCCTTCCCTACTACTTGCCCTGCCCCAAGGTATTGGGGGTAAAGCTCACTGGAGAGCTGCCTGATTGGGTGAGTGCCAAAGATGTGATTCTGGAGATGCTCAGGAGGTATGATGTCAAAGGATGCGTTGGTAAAATTATCGAATGCTATGGTCCGGGGGTAAACACTCTCTCGGCAACAGATCGGGAAACCATTGGCAATATGGGTACGGAGCTGGGTGCCACGACCACCATCTTTCCCTCCGACGAAAACACGCGGGCTTACCTGAAGGCCCAAGGCCGAGGTGATGTGTGGACCCCGTTGGCCGCGGACGAAGGCGCCGAGTATGACGAATATGAGGAGATTGACCTCTCATCTGTCGAGCCCCTTATCGCCTGCCCTTCCTCACCGGGGAATGTGGTCCCGGTCCGGGAAGTGGCTGGGCTCAGGGTTGACCAGGCCATCGTTGGCAGTAGCGTCAACTCCTCATTCCGTGATCTCATGGTGACGGCCAAGATTCTGGAGGGGCGACGTCGTCATCCCAACACCTCCTTTCATATTAATCCGGGCAGTCAACAAGTCCTTGAGAATGTGGCACACCGGGAGGGGGCTTTGGCCCTTCTTCTGGCCGGGGCCCGTATTCACCAGTCCGGTTGTCTCGGGTGCATCGGTATGGGACAAGCCCCTGGAACCGGGCAGGTGAGTCTTCGAACCTTCCCCCGAAATTTCCCGGGTCGATCGGGGACCAAAGATGATAAGGTCTATCTCTGCTCTCCTGAAACAGCGGCTGCTGCTGCACTTAAGGGTGTGATCATAGACCCCAGAGATTTGGCAAAGGAGATGGACTATCCTCGCATAAAGGACCCGGACAAATATATCACGAACGAGTCTTCTCTCATCTCCTCGTCAGAGGAGCTGCGCAAGACGGAAGTGATACGTGGACCAAATATCAAGCCACTGCCTGAAATGGCTCCTCTCCCCGAAACCCTGGAAGCGGAAGTTGTCATTAAGGTTGGGGACAATATCTCTACAGATACCATTATGCCTGCTGGCAATAAAGTCCTGCCACTCCGCTCCAACATTGAGGCCATCAGCGAATTCGTCTACTATCAACTCGATCCCGAGTTTCACAAAAAGAGCAAAGAAAAGGGCAAAGTGGCGATCATCGGCGGACAAAACTATGGTCAAGGGTCAAGCCGGGAACATGCCGCCCTTGCTCCCCGATATCTGGGTGTGCGTGCCAAAATCGCCAAGAGCTTTGCGCGTATTCACAAGGCCAATCTGTGCAATTTTGGTATCCTTCCTCTCACTTTCAAAGACGCCGAGGACTATGACCGCTTTGACCAGGGTTCGAAGTTGGTCTTTCCCAATGTGAGAACGCATGTGGAGCAAGGTGATACGGAAATACCGGTTGAAATTGACGACCGTACGGTCGTTACGCTCTTAGAAGTCTCAGACCGGCAACGTCGAAACTTGCTGGCCGGTGGGGCCCTGAACTATGTTAGGCAGGAATTGGGAAGCAAGTAGCAAGAGGAGATTAAATTAACCGCGGACCCACGCAGACGGGACGCAGAAAAACCGAACACCTTTATGGTCACGTGATGAGATCAGGTAAACGGAAATTGCTTAAAATCATGGGAGATGGACTTGGAGGAAAACATTGAACGAGTTCACTTTTTCCTTCAAGCCATCTCCCAATGTTTAATCCCGCAACGGGGGATTAAACCCCGCCATGCGGGGATTTTAAGCCATGTTTCCTAAGCCTTAAACAATATTATATGTCTGTGTAAGTCGGCGTGTGTCTGCGGTTTCATCTATCTGAAAACCAAGAAGTCATTTCATGGAGGGTAAAATGGCAGAAGTCGTGAATGTCAAGAATATCGGTTTGAGGGGTGTAACCGTTGCCGATACCAGGGTGAGTTTCATAGATGGTGAGAAGGGAATACTCATCTACAGGGGCTATCGTATCGAGGACTTGGCGGAGAAATCATCATTCATGGAAGTGGCTTACCTGATTCTGAACGGAACTCTGCCAAATCAAAAGGAGCTTGCGGACTTTGAAAATCGGGTAAGGGACGCACGCCAGGTACCTGAATTCATCTATGAGAGCTTCAAGAAATTACCTAAAGACTCGAATCCCATGGATGTGCTTCAGGCTTCTGTTCCTTTGTTGGCCACAGTGGATCCTGACCTGACAGGGGATACCAGATCCTCCAATACAAATATGGCGATCAGACTCATCTCTCGTTTGCCCATAGTCGTGGCTGCCTGGCACAGGACGAGACAAGGGCTTAAGCCCTTATCTTCTGATGATAATCTTTCTCATGCCGCCAACTTTCTGTGGCTCCTTCATGGAAAAAAGCCGGATGAGGAGATGGCCCGAGATTTGGACACCTGCCTCGTCCTCCATGCCGACCATACCTTTAACGCATCAACCTTTGCCTGTCGTGAGGTAGCCTCCACCAGGGCCCACATGTATGCTGGTGTCACAGCCGGCATAGGTGCCCTTTCGGGAAGCCTACATGGCGGCGCCAACGCGCAGGTCATGAGAATGCTTTTGGAACTGGAGAAAGAGGAAGACATCGCCGCCTGGGTGAAAAAGAGGTTGGATGGGGGTGATAGAATCATGGGCATGGGCCATGCGGTCTATAAGACCATGGATCCCAGAGCCAAGTACCTAAAAAATATGGCCTCACGATTGGGCAAGAAAATGGGGCAGGAACGGTGGCATCAGCTATCCACTGAAGTAGAAAGGTACGGTATTGAAGAATTTGAAAAGAGAGGAAAGCCAAACATCAAACCCAATGTGGATTTTTATAGTGCCCCCGTTTATCACATGATGGGAATACCCTTGGATCTCATGACGCCAATATTTGCCATATCCCGGATAGCAGGCTGGTGCGCGCACATTATTGAGGAAAAATTTGCCGAGGCACAAGATAAGCCTGCACTCTACCGACCGAAGGCAGAATATGTGGGCCAATATTGCGGACTGATGGGTTGCGAATATGAGCCAATGGATGCCAGGGAATAAGGAAAGGATACTTAAATCCCAAACTTTTCTTTGAGGAGTTCAGAAGCAATCTTCGTATCTTCTTTGATAATGTTGGCGGAGCGTTCCATTTGTTCTGAGATGTCGTCCACAGGAATTTCGTAGATTTTTTCAACGCCGTTGGGTCCTATCTTGGCCGGGACACCGAAACTCATGTATTCCAGCCCATCATCTTTCTTCAGGAGTCCATATTCTTTTTCGATGATGGCGATCACAGGCTGAACTTCGGGCTCCCCTCGAATAATGCATCGAAGCATATCGCATGCTGCCCTGGCTGGCCCAGCGGAGGCGCTTTGGCCCGTTTCATTGACAAAGTGGGTCCCTCCCTTTTTGGCATTCTCGATCACATCTTCAATCTTTCGTGGATCCATGCCCTCTGAACGGGCCAAGACATCGAGGGGTACACCTCCAACGGAAAAATACCTGGGACTCGCTACCATGGAATCGCCATGTTCTCCGAAGACAATGCCTCGCATATCCATTCCTGACAAACCCAGCTCCTGGGAAATGGCATGACAGATTCTTCTGGAGTCCAGGTTTCCCGCCTGCCCCATCACATTCTCTTTGGGGAAACCAGTCGTCTTGTATCCCACCCACGTCATGACCGTGACAGGATTTCCCATGTAGATGAGTAGAGGTATATCTGTGGCAGAGCATCCTTCGTAGAGCCTGCGAATGTCTAAGGAAGTTTTCGCAATCACTTCTGTATTCATTTCCAAGAGGTCCCTTCGGCTCTGTCCCTTTTTTCTCGGCACGCCCACACCAACAAAGATCACATCCAAACCGGCCATGTCCTCTACTTTATTCGCGCCCATCATCCGGGGACGACGAACGGTATTCGCCTTCAGATCCTCGATCCATGCACCCGCCCTGTCGGGATACCCCTCCTTGGGTCTTCCATAAAAAACAATTTCTTTGCCCAATCCTTCAGTCGCCAGGGTAAGCACCACATCTCTGGAGACATTTCCAAATCCCCAGACGCCCACTTTGTCTCTCTCCTTGACCCTTTCAATGAAGCGACACTCCGTTAAAGGCTCGAATTCCATGATTTCTCCTTTTTGAGAATTGATGATGAACAGGCTTACAACTTGAAAAAATATCAGACTACCCATGGGAAGTCAACGACACCACATTGCACGAGAAGAACAAACGCGCCCATGAGAAGGGGATCTTTTATAATTCCATTGACGACATGCCGGTTTTTTCGTAATTATCGCTAACGGCCTATTTATTGTAAGGTTTTGACCGAAACAAGGCCGTCCATCCTTGATCTGTCATCATTGACAGGATAATCACCAGGGAGTGATTTAAATAGGTGAGCCTGAAGGTGTTCCAGCGGCCGAAAAAAATGTTCCTAATGCAGAAGCCCATGCTGAGGGTTTGTTATGCATTAATGCCCTTGGTCCTGGCATCTGTCTATCTATTTGGCTGGAGGTCTTTAGCTCTCGTCCTGGTCGTCTTTGCCTTCGGTATCTTTACAGAGGCCATTTTTACATTCAGGCAGGGAAAGCCGGTGACTTCTGCCGTATTTGTGACGTGTCTGATCTTTTCCCTTTCCCTGCCACCCAAGCTTCCCTTTTGGATGGCCATTATTGGGATCGTGGTAGGGGTGGCCGTCGGCAAAATGGCCTTTGGTGGATTCGGCCAAAACGCATTTAATCCGGCCATGGTGGGCAGGTGTTTCCTCTATATCACCTTCCCCATTCAGATGACGAATATATGGTTAGAACCCATGTGGGGAGGGGTTGGCGGTTTTGCCTTTTGGACGGCTCCAGCCGACGCCATAACGCAAGCG
The DNA here is from genome assembly GCA_030671095.1 of Deltaproteobacteria bacterium. The sequence goes on from DAOVAK010000052.1 coordinate 7,442, forward strand.
ACCCCTTTGATGGCATTTCGAGAGGGCACAGCCGTACCCCTGCAAAAGCTTTTCCTGGGGAATACGCCCGGTTCATTGGGCGAGATGTCGGCCCTCTTGATTCTGCTTGGAGGCGCTTATATTATTTTCAAAAAGGCAGCCCCCTGGCGCCTTGCCCTGTCGTGTCTTTTAGGGGGCATGCTTCTGAGTGGAATTTTACATGGCATAGACGTTCCCAATGTCCCGGCGCCCATCTACACGCTCCTCTCAGGATCTTTTCTTTTCGGAACCGCCTTTGTGGTCACGGAGCCCGTCTCTGGGGCAAAGACCAAGGCGGGACAGTGGATTTACGGGTTTATGATCGGAGGTCTGACTATTGTGCTCAGAGGATTTTCAAATTTTTCTGAAGGCATCATGTTTGCCGTTCTCATAATGAATGCGTTTGTGCCCATCCTGGATCAAACCGTTCGCCAAATCCAAACGTCAAGGAAGCGTCCTCAAAAGGTTAGTCAGTGAAGAAACGCTTTTTCTCTATACTCTACATGTTCCTGATCACCCTCTTTTTCACCTCTGTGGTGAGCGCGGTGAAGCTCTTCAATGAAGAGAGAATAGAGACGAATCAGAGGGTGAAACTCCAGAGAATCATCCTGCAGGTGCTGGGTATGCCAGGGGAGAAGGGGGACTCTGATATGGACGTGGTTTGGACCTTCGAAACGAGAGTTAAGCGGGTTGATGTAAAAGAGAAGGATCTTTATGTGGGCTATGAAAAAGATGGCAAAACCGTCAGCGGGTATGCCTTCCCTGTGGGAGGTCCGGGTTTCTGGGGCCCCATCTACGGCATGGTAGCCGTAAACCCTGGAGCCTCCAAGATCCTGGGAATCGCATTCTACAGGCATTCCGAAACCCCCGGATTGGGCGCCAGAATGACGGAAGATTGGTTCACAAAGCAGTTTATCGGATTACCCCTCTATCCCATAGAGGGAAACAAGAAGATTTTCTATTTGAGAACCACGGGTACAAAGAAAGGACCCAATGAACTGGATGCCATTACTGGGGCCACGGGAACCAGTCGCGGTATCGAGGCCTTTCTAAATGAGGAGCTTGACCGTTTCCTTAAAGAACTCTGGCAATCGCTAAAGGAAAATTAAGAAAAAATGCCCAAACCCCCAAACAGCGTTCAGATCTTCAAGGATGGTCTCTGGAAAGACAATCCTGTGCTCAGACAAATCCTGGGAATCTGTTCCACGCTGGCGGTCACCAACCTCCTGGTCAACACGATGGTGATGAACGCCGGCCTCATTTTCACCCTCTCCACGTCATCGCTGACCGTATCTTTACTCAGGAACATCACGCCCATGCGGATACGCATGATGGTTCAGACCCTGATCATCGCTTCTTATGTAATCATTGTGGATATTGTGATAAAGGCCCATCTCCCTGACATCAGTGAGGCCTTAGGCCCCTACGTGGGACTCATCATCACCAATTGTATCATCATGGGACGCTGTGAGGCCTTTGCCAGGCACAATCCACCGTGGCCATCCTTCCTAGACGGAATAGCCGTTGGTCTCGGATACGCCTTTGTGTTGACACTCATAGCGCTTTTCCGTGAACCCCTAGGATTTGGAACGCTATTTGGATACCGAATCATGCCAGATGGCTTCACCCCCTGGACGATTATGATCATGGCACCAGGGGCCTTTTTCATGTTAGCCCTCTTCGTGTGGGTCGTGAGATACTACTTTCCACAGACTGCTGAAGAGAAGAAATAGGAAAGCAAAATGGTTCAAATAGACATATCCACACTCCTTTTTGCCGCCATATTCACAAACAATATCCTTTTGACCAACTTTCTGGGATTGTGCCCCTTTCTCTCGATCTCCAGAGAGGTGCGATCATCTTTAGGTTTGGGGGTTGCTGTTGTTTTTGTCATGACATGTACGGCCGCCATTAATTACCTCGTCTACTATCATGTACTGCTGCCCCTAAACCTTGAACATTTCCGTTATATCGTATTCATCATCATCATTGCATCATTTGTCCAGTTAGTCGAAATGTCCGTAGAACGTTATTTCCCAGCGCTCTATTATGTGCTGGGTATTTTCCTCCCTCTGATCACCGTGAATTGTGCCATTCTTGGGGCATCCCTTTTCCTGATCATCAGGAAGTATTCTTTTTGGCAAGCAGTGGCTTACGGGGCAGGAAGTGGTATCGGTTGGATGATCGCCATCATAGCCGTAGGTGCGATCCGTGAGAAACTCCAAAAGAGTGCGAGACTGCCCAGAGGACTGGAGGGTCCGGGAATCACCCTCATAATCACGGGACTTATAGCCCTGGCCTTCATGGCCTTCAGCGGGATGATACAGATACAGTGATCGCAGAATTTAGGAATTCGAGAAATTGAGGAATTCAGGATTGTTTAGAATTTTTCAAGATTCAAATAACCAAAACCTTAGTCTCGAGGTTTCATTGCCAAACTTCCTAGGTTTGTAAGGAACCATGCTTCAATTAATCCTCAGCCTCTTGGTGCTCAGTCTCATCGGTGCCGTTCTGGCCCTTTTGCTGGAGATCGCTGATTCCTATATCGCGGACTACGGCGAGAAGCACGTCCTTATCAATGAAGAGAAGGACCTGCTCGTAAAAGGGGGCAACGCTTTGCTCTTTTCTCTCATGGATGAGGGGATCTTTATCCCATCGGCCTGTGGCGGAAGAGGAACGTGTGCTTACTGTAAGGTGAAGGTATCAGAGGGTGGGGGACCTGTGTTGCCCACTGAAACGCCTTTTTTGACTCCCGATGAGATAAAGGAAAATGTCAGGCTCTCCTGCCAAGTCAAGGTAAAAAGCGACATCAGGATACAGATTCCCGAGGAATTCTTCTTGATCAAGGAATTTAAGGTCAAGTTGGAAAAACTTGAGGATCTGACCCCTGACATCAAAGGGCTCCGCTTCAAGATCC